>PBSR01000083.1 GCA_002726335.1 Gemmatimonadaceae bacterium | reverse complement strand
TACCGGGCCCTTGGGCGTTCGAGAACTACCCGAACGGCTGGGTGGGGGCCTTCGATTTCAATATCTTCTTCCGCAATAGCCTGGCAATTACAGGCAACGCGGTGGCGGCGCAGATGACTTCTAGCGTGTTGATCGCCTATGCGTTCGCGCGAATTCGCGTCCCTGAAAGAGGCTTCCTCTTCGCCATCGTTCTGGCGACCATGATGATCCCGCCACAGGTGACCCTGATCCCCCAGTACATCCTGTTCACCAAGTTCGGCTGGGTCGAGACCTGGCTCCCGCTGATGATTCCGCAGTGGACCGGTTGGCCGCTGTTCGTCTTCATGTTGCGCCAGTTCTTCCGCACGCTGCCGGCGGACCTGGATGACGCCGCCCGGATCGACGGCTGCGGATCGTTCCGCATTCTCTGGCACGTCCTTCTGCCGAACATGAAGCCGGCATTGGCGACCGTCGCGATCTTCACCTTTGTCGGCAACTGGAACGACTTTTTGCATCCGCTCCTGTACCTGAGCCGTGACGACAACACGACCCTCGCCGTCGGACTGAACATGTTCCGCGGGCAGTACCGAACACAGTTCAATGAAATGATGGCGGTGGCGGTGCTGATCCTGCTGCCGGTTATCCTCATCTTCTTCTTCTTCCAGCAGTATTTCGTCCGGGGAATCGCGCTGACCGGCATCAAGGGATAGCTGCGCCTCGGTAAAGCCGTGGGGGTTTCGGAGCATGGCGGACGGCTATCACGGGCGGATTCTGCACGTCGACCTCAGCGAAGGACGTAGCTGGGCGGAGGAGCCGGACACCAACTGGTACCGGCGCTACGGTGGCGGCGGAGCCTTAGGCGCCTTCTTCCTGCTGCGAGACATGGATCCGACAGTCGACGCCTTCGATCCCGGCAACGTCATGGTCTTCGCCTCCAGCGTCGTCGCCGGAACCCCCGTTCCCGGCGTCTCTAAGCACTCCGTCATCGCCAAATCTCCCCTGACCGGCGGCATCGGCGAGTCCCAGTCCAGCGGGCCGTTTGGCGCCGCGTTCAAACGCTCCGGGGCCGACGCCCTCGTAGTCCATGGCGCCGCCCGCCGGCCGGTGTACCTGGTGGTCGCCGACGCGGAAGTCGAGATTCGCGACGGAAGCGGCCTGTGGGGCCTGGAAACCGGTCCGGCCAGCGACCGGATCGAATCAGAGGCCGGCCGCCCGATCCACGTTGCGGCGATCGGACCGGCCGGTGAGCGCCGGGTGCGGTTCGCCAGCATCGTCAACGACTCTCGCTTTGTGAACCAGCGCTGCGGGCTTGGAGCGGTAATGGGCTCCAAGAACCTCAAAGCGGTCGCTGTGGCCGGCGACGTACCGGCCACTGTTGCGGACCCAACTGGTCTCGGCGAGGTTGCCGCCGACTACGAGGCCAATCAGCTCGACATCCCGATCATGGAATTGCAGAACCGCCTCGGGCTCGGCGTCTGGCAGGATCCAGATTTCCCCATCCCGTTTTCGTCCCGGAATTTTCAACAGGGAGTATTCGACGGTTTGGCCGACATCGCCATTCAGGATATTTCGGACCAATACCTGGTGGATGCCGGTGGTTGCCACGCATGCCCGACCGATTGTATGCGGCGATTCGCAGTGCCGGACGGCGTCAACGCCACCGCCATCCGATACGGCAACCTGGATCACAACTCGGGCTCCTCGTTCGGTCAGATCGTGGGCTGTAATGATCCCGAAGCGCTGCTGAAGGCCAACGAGTTGGGCAACCGGTACGGGCTGGACCCGGAATCCTGCGGCCACACGATCGCCTGGGCCATGGAGTGCTTCGAGCGCGGCCTGATCGACCAGGAAGTGACGGGTGGACTAGACCTGCGTTTTGGCAATGCCGCCGCGATGGTCCGGTTGGTGGAGCAGATCGGTCTACGCGAGGGCTTTGGCGATGTCCTGGCCGAGGGAAGCCAGCGAGCGGCGACCCGGATCGGCCGCGGAACCGACGAGTTCGTGATGTGCGTAAAGGGCAAAGAGATCCCCGCCCACGAGCCCCGCAACAAGCCAGGGCTGGCTCTGATCTACGCCGTTGGGCCGATCGGCCCCGACTTTTGCGGCGTCGAGCACGATCCCGATTTCGACCCCGAGGTCGGCGTCCCCTACGCGCTGGACAAAGGCCGCGCCTTCGGCCTGCTGGAATGGCTGCCGGAGCAGGAAATGAGCCCCCGCAAGATCCGCCAGACCGTCGTGCTGGAACGCTGGTGGTCGGGCGCGTTGGAGTCCCTGCTGTTCTGCCTCTACGCCACCGCGCCGGTGCGCTATATGCCGCCGGCGATGATGACCAAGGCCGTCGGGTCGGCGACCGGCTGGGATTTCAGCCTCTGGGAACTCATGCAGATTGGCGAACGCCGTCTCAACATGTTCCGGGTATTCAATCAGCGCGCTGGGCTGAGTTCAGCCGACGACGTGCTCCCCGATCGGTTTTTCGACGAAACCATCGCCGGTGGGCCGTATGATGGAGTCAAGCTGGATCCCCAAGAGTTCGCGGACGGGCGGCGGCTCTATTACGACATGGTCGGCTGGGACGCGGAAGGCCGCCCCAATGCGGCCAAACTGCACGAGCTGGAGTTGGGCTGGCTTGCTGAGGAGTGATCGGACTTGGGTGGAGTGCCCCGCCTATAGCCGGTAGAACTTCGCCGCGTTCTCGCCGAACAGCATCTCCTCCTCCCCCGGAGTCAGCTCCCCGATCCCTTCCAGCGTCGACTCAATCGAATCATCATAGTCGCCCGCCATCAAAACCACCGGCCAGTCGCTGGCCCAGATAAGGCGCTCGATGCCGGCTTCGGCGCGGATGAACTGCACGAACGGCGTGACGGCGTCCTCGACCGCCCAGCCGTCGTTGAACGCGCCCCACATTTCCACCAGAGCCGATACCTTGAAGGTGACGTTGGGGCACGCGGCGATGGCAGCCATACCTCGCTGCCAGTCGTCGATCGTCCCGTCCGGCACCGCCGGCTTGGCCAGGTGATTGATGTTGATGCGCATCTCCGGATGGCGTCGCGCGATATCCGGGACGTGCTTCAGGTGCCGGGGAAAGACGAGCAGTTCCAGGATCAAATCCCGCTCCGCGATTATGGCGATCGTCTGCCGGACCGAATCCTGCAGCACCCAGTCAACGTCCGGTTCCTCTTCCAGCATGGGTCTCACGCCGAGGAACTTGGGGTTCTCGCCGAACTCGTCCAACCAGTCGGCGGCCTCCGCCGGGTTGGTGAAATCGACCCAGCCGATGACTCCGAGCACGTAGGGATACTCACGGACCAATTCGAGCCACCAGGCGTTGTCGGCATGGGTGCGCCCCGCCTGCACCTTTACGACGCCCTCGATGCTGTTGCGCTCGAGGTGCTTCTTGACGTCCGGCGGGAGAAAGGTGTGATTGAGCGCCGGCTTGATGGCATCTACCATCCAGAAGAGATCATTTTCACCTGGGACCCAGAAATGTACGTGGGGGTCGATGCGCCTGGCCATGGTCGCGCTCCTCTGCCGGATAACCGGCCGCGGTAGAGAGGCAGATTTTGGCCGTCACTGTCGGCCAGCGTCAAACAGCACGCCACGTTTGCAGTGTGGCGGCCACTATGATAGACCCGTCCTATCAGCGTAGACAGGACGCCGATCAGGATCACTCGATCCGGTCACGAAGGGGGCGAGGATGGCCATCGAATCGACACCGACCTGGTTGGGGGAAGACCTCGTTCGCGGGATGCCACACTTCATTTCCCCCGCCTGGGTGAAGGACCGCTCGCACTTCGACGCCGCCGCCACCGCCGCCGCCTGGGAGAAGATCGGCTTCGAGGTGGTCCACTTCCTGACCAAGCACCACGACGGCTTCATGCTGTGGCCTTCCGAGTTCTGTCCCGACGACCAGCCGGAAATCGACTACTTCGGTCAGCAGGTCGCCGAGTGCGCCCGGCGCGGCATCAAGTCCATCGCCTACTACTCGGTCGGCCACGACAACTGGGCCGGCAGCAAGCATCCGGAATGGCTGGTCCGCGACCAGCACGGCGACCTGCCCGACACCTCCGGCTGGAACAGCCCCACCTGGATGTGCCTCAGCTCCGGCTACGCCGATTTCGCCCTCGGCCAGATGGAAGAGCTGGCCCGCAAGTACGAGATCAGCGGTCTCTGGCTCGACATCTGCGGCCTGCCCGTCGACGAGAACTACTGCTTCTGCGACAACTGCCGGCGCGGCTTCACGGAGTGGGCCGGCGCGGCCAACCTGGACAACATGAAGGGCTCCGAAGAGATGTGGCAGTACAAACTCCATATCCACAGCGAGTTCGTCAAGAAAACCCGCGCCGTCCTGGTCAAGCACGGCCGCGATCCCGTCGTCATCTTCAACGGTGCCGGCGCCCCCTACAACAAGCGCTACGCGCAGCGGTTCGAGGGCTCCGATTCGGAAAGCAGCGAATGCCACGATCCCCTCCTCGTCGGCACCATTGGCCGCCTGCATCGCAACATGCACAAACCGTTCGAGCTACTCTCCTGCTCCGAGACCACCTGGGTGCATCCCGTTCTCAAGCCCGACACGCTGGTGGAATTGGAAGCGTTCGCGGCGACCGCCCACGGCGGCACGTACACGGTGGGCATCACGCACACGCCCGAGGGCTGGCTGTCGCCGGGCAACATCGACCGCCTCGCCGCCATTACCTCCAAAGTCAAGGCGAATCGAGATCTGCTTATTGGAACCGAGCCGATCTACGACGTAGGTGTCGTATCCTCGTGGGACAATCGCGAGATGCGCCGCGTCATGCCCCAGATCTGGCGCTGGGTAGACTTCGTCCGCCAGGGCCACTTCCTCTTCAATGTGCTACCCGGTTTCCACAACCTGGAAGCGCAACGCGTGGTCATCATCCCCGGCGGCCTGCACATCGGCGACGACGACGCCGATCGCCTCCGGCGCTACGTCGAAGGCGGCGGCAACCTGATCGTCGAGTCGCCCACCCCCCGGCGCGGCGGTGACGGCGGCTACCTGCTGGCCGACCTGCTCGGCGTCGAGTACGACGGGCTGAGCGAGTCCCAGTGGCACTTCATGGAGCCGACCGACGACGCCCTGCGCGAGGACGGAATGACCGACGATCCCCTCATGGCTGCCAGCACCGCCGACATCGTGACCCTTAACGGTGCCGAGACGGTCACCAATCTCGTCCACCAGTTCGTGCCCATGGACCTCGCGCACATGGTCTGGACCCAGGCCAACGCCCCCCAGCAGGACCCGGCAGCCGAACCCGGCATCACCATCCACCGGCTCGGCAAAGGCAGCGTCGCCTTCAGCGTCTGCCAGCTCTCTTCGCGCGATCCCAAGGATGACACCAGCCCCTGGCTGACCACCCTCTCGCAGAACCTGGTCGAGCTGATGCTCGGCGAGCGCTCGCTCGAACTCACCGCCGGCCCGCTCGTCGAAGTCGTCGCCAACCGGCAGGGCGATCGCGCCATCGTCCATCTGCTTAACCACGCCTACGGACCCGCCCCCGCCCTGCGCACCTGGCAGGCCAGCGACGTCGCCGGGGCCGGCTACTCGGTCATCCAGTCGCGCGGCGAGACCGATTTCACCGCGGCGCTGAAGCTGCGGCTCAACGTCGTCCGGCTCGGCCTGAAACCGACCAGCGTAACCGTCGTTCCCGACGGCGAATCGCTGGAGATTCGCGGTGACGGTGACTGGGTCGAGGTCACGGTGCCACCGCTGGGTATCCACAAGACCCTCGTGATCGAGTAGAACGCGCATGACCGCGCCGCAAACCGCGCCCGATCACGCCGCCTGGCTGCGAGACGACCTGATGCGGGGCATGCCGCACTTCATCACAACCGCCTGGACGCCCGACCAGCGCCTATTCGATACCGAGGCCATTGCCGAAGCCTGGCGCAGAATCGGCCTCCGCTCCGTCCACATCCTCTCCAAGCACGAGACGGGCCCCGCCCTCTATCCCGCTAGGCACCGCAACGACAACCTCGACCGCGACTTCTTCGGTGAGCAGGTCGAAGCCTACGTAAAACGCGACATCCGCGTCTCGGCCTACTACTGCGTCGGCCTCGACGACTGGGCCGGCGGAATGCACCCCGAGTGGTGCGTCCGCGACGAGCACGGCCAACTCGCCGACACCACCTTCTGGGCCAGCCCCAGCTGGATGTGCCTCAGCTCCCCCTGGCGCGATTTCGCCATCCAGGAGCTCCACGAAGTCGCCGAATACCCCATCAGCGGATTCTGGCTCGACATACTCGGCCTCCCCGTCGACCCCAACCTCTGCTTCTGCGACCACTGCGCCCGCGCCTATTCCGATTACGCCGGCGCCGCCAACCTCATCAACATGCGCGGTTCCGAGGAGCACTGGGAATTCAAGATGTGGTCGCACAAACGTTTCGTGGAAGACGCCCGGCAGGTCCTCCGCGATCACGGCCGCGACCCGACCGTCATCTTCAACGGCGCCGGGGCCCCCTTCTTCAAGCGTTACGCCGAGCCCTTCGACGGCTCCGATTCCAATAGCACAGAGTGCCACAACCCCGTCCTCATGGGTGCCATCGGCCGGCTCAACCGCAACTCCGGCAACCCCTTCGAATTACTCTCCTGCTCCGAGCAGAGCTGGGTCCACACCGTCCTCAAACCAGACACCCTAGTCGAACTCGAAGCCTTCGCCGCCGCCGCTCAGGGAGCCACCTACACCGTTGGATTCACCGTCACCCCCGAGGGGCGCTTCTCACCCGGCAACATCGACCGGATGGCCGCCATCAATGCCAAACTCGAAGAACAGCGCGACCTCCTTCGCGGCGCCACTCCCATATACGACGTCGGCGTCGTCTCGTCCCGTGACAACCGCGAGATGCGCGAAGTCATCGGCAACGTCTGGCGCTGGACCGACTTCATGCGCCAGGGCCACCTGCTCCACAACGTCCTGCCCGGCTTCCACAACCTCGACGCCCAGCGCGTCGTCGCCATCCCCGCCGGCATCACCATCACCCCCGCTGACCGCGCCGCCCTCGAGCGCTACGTGCGCGGCGGCGGCAATCTTATCGTCGAGGCCCCCCCCCGCCACGAACCCAGCGACGGCCCCTACTTCCTCCGTGAACTCCTCGGGCTCACCTTCCAAGGC
>PBSR01000082.1 GCA_002726335.1 Gemmatimonadaceae bacterium | reverse complement strand
GTCGTCGACACCGGACGCCCGACCCGGCCGTCGCCACGCTTCTCGATCATCCACGAATCCGACGTCCCCTGGCAGGAGGTCCGCGCCCAACAGCACGGCTAGCGAACGGCATTTAGCTGGGCACCGTGCTATGCAACAGCACTGCGGTCGCGGGAGCCTGGCCGCCCAACGATAGGGCAACCAATCCCGCCGGCAACAAAATAAGTAGTAATCCTCTTATATGATAATAACTTTTTACCTGCAAGGCGTCGGCTTACCCGCCCGCGCCCCACCGCTCGCCCGGCCGGTAGGCAGCCACAACAAGAGTTCGACATCGACTACGCCGCCTCGACTGCCTGAGGCAGTGACGCCCGATCTCAAGTCAACGGCCGGGGGGAAGTGTCTCGTGTCCCCCCTCAGGACGGTCGGCAGGTGACAGCCGTCGCACCCGGCGCTGATCTTCACCATCGACGCCATCGACCACACCCAACCGGGTTCTCAGGCCCACTGCGGTGAAAATAACTGCAGCAGTGCCCAATACAGGCCTGCATGCTGCCTTGACTCACTAACAAATACACCCTTTATCCTCACTCACGCCGTGATGCGCATCACCACAACCGCAACTTGCTTGCCACGATGGATCAACAACGGCTTTTCAACATCGGGCGGCGGCATGATGACGAGCATGGGGAGGGCCGTCGTGCTCCCCCATTCCGTCCGTCTGGGCGAAGGCGGTACGGCTAGGAATTACAAGGGCCCATTATGGTGAGTTCGGTGCCCTCGGACAAGGCTCATAGGCTGGTCTGGTCGATACCATTGGCCTCCAGGTCGTATATAGCGGTGCATTTGGTAACACGAGCAAGGTTTTCTGCACAACGAGGCAGTTGCACCCGTCCTGCAACTGGCTGATCACGACCAACAGCGCACACCGATGTCCCTTCCCTACCGTGCCCGACGAACGGGTGCCCGGCCAGACCGCCGACGAGGATCTCAGGCAGCATCGTCGAATTCCAGTTGTCGGTCGATCCGCGCCGGCGCGATCGGCGGCGCCCGTGATGGCAGGCCGACACCCGCCAGATACCACGAGCACCGAAGCCCCATCGGTCAGGGCAGCGATAATCTTCATCGTGCCGCCGCAGGCGGGGCACACCGTCACCTCAATCTGGAACACGCGGGCCAGCAGCCGAGCCCATTCGACCCGGTGGCGATGCCGGCCAGGGTTGTCGGTCTGACCACACCCTCCATCGTCAGACGCCGCCGTCAGAGCACTGGGGCCAGGTACGATCTGGGCCCGATCCGGCGACGCCGGCGCCAGCACGCCATGGTAACGGATCAGATGCAGCCGCGGCGGCGGTACCAGCGCCGCCAGTTTCTCCAGCAGCTCCTGGGGGCTCAGCAGCAGCGACGTAGTACCGTCAGCCCACGGCGTCTTCAACGTAAACTCCAGCGTCTCCACATCGACGAACTGCAGCCGCCCGGAGGCCACCGGTGGACGAACGACATACCTGCACAGCTGTTCCAGGCGTTGCCGGTCCATGGCGCCGATACGAGTGGCCGCGTGTAGCGAGAATCCTCGTGAGGCGTAGCACAACGCACCGGAACGAAAGCCGTCCTCGGGGTCACTCACCCGCCGGCGCACACGCCGCCCGGCGCGCTCGCCCGTGGCCACCATGCCCTGCACCGAGGCCGCCGAGATCTGCGCCAGCAGGGGCTCCTGCTCCCACAACGGGTCGGTTGATCCTTCTTCGAACAAGCCCCGGCGTTGACACAAACGGATGACGCGCTTGGCCGTGGTCTCCACAATCTGGCGCACATCGTCATCCGTCAGCGGCGGCGCCGGTACGAAGGTGGGTGTGCCGTCGTCACCGAGTACGTAGACACCGTCGAGCATGAGCACATGGCTGTGCGGATTGAGGTTGATCGAACTGCCGAAGCGCTGCACGAAGGTAACCGAGCCACAACGCCCCCCGGCATGGCCTGCGGCCTTCGCCTGGCGTCGATACCAACCCTGTACGACGCGCAGGAAAACGGCCAGCACGGCGCTGACCAGGTCTCCGTCCCAGGCCAGGCGATAGCGGATCTCGTAGGGAAAGCTCAGTACCCACTGTCGCACCGGGACGGCGGGCAGCACCTCCTCAGTCAGCCGCGCCGCCGTGTCGGCCATGCGTCGGCCCAGGCACGACGGGCAGAAGCCCCTCTTCTTGCAGGAGAATGCCACGACGCGGCTCTCACCGCAGTCTTCTAATCGCAGCCGCAGGAACCCGTGGGCGAGGATGCCACATTCGAGATACGCTCGCAGTTCCTGCTCGACGTGCCGGGGCAGCTGGCGATCGGAGGCGCGCAGTCCTTCGACGAAGGTCTCCAGATGACCAGCCATGGCCTGGTACAGAGGCTCGGTCTCAGGCGTGCGGCGGCGGTAAGCGACGGCAGGCATGCCGCGCCCACCTGCAAGTCGCGAGCCAGTGGGTCGTTCATCAAGAAAGCCATCAGCCTAACGCGAAAGACTGACACCCGACGGTGACAACACTGTGTAGTGTACCACACAGCGATGCGGTGGGAGCCGACGGGCAAGCTCGGGTAGAAATACGGCGGATCCCCCAACTCGACACCTGGGTTACCAGAAGGTTACCAGAGATCCCGATCTTGACTATCTTCCGCCTCCACTATGGCAGAGACGGCAACCGAAAATCCCAACCGCTCCCTGACGCCGGGCCAGATCGACAGCTTCCACCGCGACGGCTTCATCGTCATCGGCAAGCTGCTGGAAGCCAGTGTGCTCGGGGAACTGCGCTCCGAGTACGACCGGCTCTTCGACGAGGCCCGCCGCGACAACCGTTACCGCAACCTGGCCGCTGATAGCGGCGCTGCCCAACGTCACGACGAGGGCGCCGCCGAAGAGATGTTGCAGATCATGCAATGCTGCGAACGAAGCCTCTCCTTCCGTCGGTTGCTCTACAGTGACCCCATCCTCGATATCGTCGAGGATCTCATCGGCCCGAACATCCAGCTGTTCCACGACCAGGCTCTCTTCAAGCCGGCCCACCACGGCGGACCCGTTCACTGGCACCAGGACAACGGCTACTGGAGGTGTATTCCCGCCAGCCTGGTCAGTTGCTGGCTCACCCTCGATGACGTGGATGCCGACAACGGCGCCATGCATATGAGTCCCGGGTCGCACCTGACAGCTCACGATCACGAGCGCGGCGACGTCCTGCTCGACGCGTCCGGTGCTGTCAGTACAGTCGATCCCGTCGTCGTCGACCTGCCCGCCGGAGGCGCCATGTTCCATCATTGCCAGACCTTGCACACCACACCGCCCAACCGGTCCGACCGCCAGCGCCGCGCCTTCGCCATCCATTTTATGACGCCGGGTACGCGCAACATTCACGGCGACCTGCCCGTCTCCTTCGCCCGGCCTCTGCTGCGCGCCGGCTGAGATCCCTATGCGCGTCCTCGTCATCGGCGGCACCGGCCACATCGGCAGCTACCTGGTGCCCCGTCTCGTGCTGGCCGGCCACGATGTCACCGTCGTCGCCCGCACACCCCGGCCACAGTACACCGACGAGCGACTCGCCTGGAGCCAGGTGAAATGGGAGGTGGCCGATCGCGTCGCCGAGGAGGAGGCCGGGACATGGGCCGATCGCATGACTGGCCTTGAGACGGACGCCGTCATGGATCTCATCGCCTTCCGCCCGGAGCAGAACCGCCTCATGATGGATGCCTTCGCCGGGCGCATCGAACACTTCCTGCACTGCGGTACGATCTGGTCCTATGGCCCCACCGAACGGGCACCCTACGAAGAACACTTCCCCCGGTGCCCGACGACGCAGTACGGCATCGACAAGGCCCGGATCGAAGCCGATCTCCACATGGCGTGGTGTCGTGATGGCTTCCCTTATACGGTGATCCATCCAGGACACATCTGTGGACGCCGCTGGTTGCCCATCGACCCGCAGGGCAGTCGTGATGGTGTCGGGGTCTACCAGCGACTGGCGCGGGGAGAAGCGGTCACGCTGCCCGATCTCGGTCTTGCTACCCTGCACCATGTCCACGCCGATGACGTGGCCCAGCTCTTCCAGCTCAGCCTGGAACAGCGCGGCAGCGCCCTAGGTGAATCCTTCAGCGCCGTGGCCCCCTACGCCATGTCCCTGCTCGGGTGCTGCCGGTACGTCGCTTCCCTCTTCGGTCGGGAGGCGGTCCTCGAATTTGTCCCGTTGGCCGAGTTGTGCGGCATCGTCGGCGACGACTCCTTCGGCGTCATCGAATCCCACGTCGTGCACTCGCCCTGTTCCAGTATCACCAAGGGCCAGCGTCTGCTCGGATATGCCCCGCGCTACACGACGGAGCAGATCTATCGCGAATGTGTCGAACACCTGCTGGAAACCGGAGAGCTCACATGAAGATCACGGACGTCGAGGCCATCCAGATCAACCCGAAGCTGTGCGCCCGCAATGCCGATCAGAAGCCGCGTTTCAGCGGCATCGACACCCAGACCATCTACAAGGTGACGCTGGACAACGGCGTCGTTGGCTGGGGGGACACCCGCGGCCATACCGAGCTCAGCGACAAGGTCGTGGACTCCCTCGTCGGCACCAGTCCCATGCCGCACCTGCACACCGACCACCCCACCGGTCTTCACGGCGCTCTGTATGATGCGGTGGGCAAGAGCCTCGAGGTCCCTGCCTGGCAGCTGATGGGCCGCAAGTACCGGGACCGCGTGCCTGTCGCCGCCTGGACCCGGCCGGCGTCACCGGAAGATCTGGCAGCCGAGGTGCAGCGTGCCGTCGGCGAGGGCTACATGACGTTCAAGTCACACTCCTGCGCCTACTACTGCGTCGTCGAGTCGACCCAGGCCGTGCAGGATGTGGCGCCCGCCGGTTTCAGATTTCACTGGGACTTCAACCACAACCGCACGCCCACCGACATCATGCGCCTCGTCGCCGAGATCGAGACCTATCCCGTGGTCGCCGTCCTCGAAGACCCCCTCAACTGGCGTGACGTGGAGGGCTGGCGGCAGTTGCGTGAGAAGACGAGCCTGCCCCTGCTGATGCACGTACCCCAGCTCGGGGGCGGCCCGGAGATCCGCATCGGCAGCGCCGACCTCTACATGATCGGCGAGAACGGGATTCCCCTGTCGATCCGACGCGGCCATGCCTGCGCCGAAGCCAACCTGTCCACCGTCATTCAACTCACCGGCGGCACCCTCAGCAAAGCTCTCGGCCTGCACCTGGGTGCCACCCTCCCCCACGTGTCGCACATGACCAACCTGGACGATCAGTACGATGAAGACGTCACGGGCGGCCGCTTCGAAGTCGCCGAAGGCAGCTCTCCCGTACCCGACGGTCCCGGCCTGGGTGTCGACGTCGATGAGAAGGAGCTGGAGCGGCTGCGTCAGGCCCCCAAGACCGTCGTACCCAGAATCATCAGCGAATTGCACATGCCCCTGGGTGGTCGCTTCGCTCTGCAGGGCTGGCCCGGCGTCGACCGGCTGACCGGGTTCCCCGAAGGCAACGTGCGTGGCATCCGCCTCGAGCTCTGGGAGGAGGACGGTACGCCGGAGTGGACGAAGCGGTGGGACGATCTGGCCGATGGGCCGCGGCTGGAGACGATCTGAAGCTAGTGTCTTGCCTGCCACCGCCGTGGGTGTCGGCTGCCATGCATCACTGCGAGCACGACGATGTGTTCCGGCAACTCTCTGAAATAGACGCCGTACGGGAATCGTCGAATGATCGCCCGTCGCGTGGGTCCGTGGACTTCAGGGAAAGCGAGTGGTTGATTCAGAATGCGTTGGATGGTATCGTCGACAGCCGAAACGAACGCCAGCCCGAGACCCGGGCTTCGGGCCTCGTACCAACGCTGCGCTTGGATGATATCCTGCTCGGCCTGCGGGCGGAGGACAACTGGGGGCAAGCTCAGAGAGTGCCCTGCAGTCGACTTCGTATTTCATCCCAAGGGATAGCCGCGTCCGGGTTCTCTATGTGATCTGCCCATCGGCGGTCCAACTCGGCCTCTTGGTCAGGAGTCAGCGATAACTCGGTTTCGCGCTGAGCATCGCTGAGACTATCCCACAGAGCGAATGCGAGTTCGGCTCGCTCCTGGGCCGGCAGTTTGAGTAGCTCCACCAGGCTGGTTGGAGGCATTCCTTCTTCCGATCACGAAGGGGAACGGATTTCTGTCCGCCTGACGAAAGGTGATCATGGCGCTGGACCAAGGCAAGCACGAATCCTATCGCGGAGGGGTGGTTGTCGCGCCGCGTGTGCTTGGTCCGAACATCCCTGATACTGTAGAATGACGCCTGACGGGCAGGAGCCTTCCCTGATATACCGCACGGCAACAGACCTGGCCGGAGCGATCCGACGTCGAGAGGTCACCGCAGTAGAGGTAGTTGAGGCCCATCTCGCCAGAATCGAGGCGACGAATGGCACCCTCAATGCGGTGGTGACCCTCTGCGCTGAACAAGCTCTGGATCGCGCTCGCCGCGCCGACGCGGCACTGCAAACAGGCGAACTGTGGGGCCCCCTTCATGGGGTGCCCATCACGGTGAAGGATCACTACGCCACCGCGGGCCTCCGCACGACCTCGGGGCACACACCCTTCGCCGACAACGTGCCCGACGAGGACGCCACCGTCGTGGCCAGGCTGCTGGCTGCGGGCGCCATTCTCCTCGGCAAGACGAACATGCCGCCCCTCGGTCTCAACTACCAGTGCGACAACGAGCTGTTCGGCCGCACCAACAACCCCTGGGATCTCGGCCGCACTCCCGGTGGATCCTCCGGCGGCAGCGCGGCTGCGGTGGCAGCGGGCATGGTTCCCCTGGAGCTCGGCGGCGATTTCGCCGGCTCCATCCGCGTACCCGCCCACTATTGTGGTGTCTTCAGCATGAAACCCACCGAGTTTCTCGTCCCCGGCAGTTCAACGCCACCGCGCACGATCCGGCACATGTCCCAGCCCGGACCCATCGCGCGTTCGGCCGAGGATCTGGCGCTGGCGCTGCGACTGTTGGCAGGACCGGATGGCAAGGTGTACGAAGTCCCTCCCGTGCCGCTGGTGGCGCCACCCATGCGGCCGCTGTCCTCCTACTCCGTCGCCTGGTTTCCAGAAATCCCCGGCGCCAGGACTTCCTCCGACATCACCGCATCCATGGAGACGCTCACCGCCGTGCTGGCCGAGGCGGGCTGCTTCGTCCGCCAGTCCCTGCCCGAGAGCTGGGCGTTCGCGCCACTCATGGAGACCTGGGCCGAACTGGGATACGCCGAGATCGGCTCCGGCATGGATACCCACACACGGGAAACCTTCCGGCAGCAGCTGCGCATCGAGGCGGACTCAGAGGACGCCTTGCTGCGGGGTGCCCATCGTGGCCTGGATGCGGACAACCGCGCCTTCGGCCAGACGCTGGACCGACGGGACGCTTTTTCCAACTCACTTGATCGCCTGCTCGAGGAGGTGGACGTGCTGCTCATGCCCACGGCCATGACCACCGCCATCGAACACTGGCCCACGGGTGAACCCATCCCGGTCGACGGTCGGCTGGAGACCTATTGGACGGTCGGACTCGGATACACGACACCGACCAACCTGACCGGCCACCCCGTCGTGACCTGCCCGGTGGGACTGGCCGATGACGGTCTTCCCGTGGGTGTGCAGGTCGTGGGTCGACGCTGGGGAGACATGGAGCTGCTGCGCTTCGTTGAGCGCCTCACACAGCTCGTGGGGCCGCTGCCACGACCGACGGCATCGGAGGCTTGACCGACACGTGAGCCAGTCTACCCCCAATGTGATCGTCATCCTCTGCGATCAGCTGCGTCGGCAGGCCCTCGGCTGCTACGGCGACGGCGATGCCGTCACCCCGCAGATCGATGGCCTGGCTGCCGACGGCGTGCGCTTTGCCAATGCCTGTTCCACGTACCCGATCTGTGTGCCTTTCCGTTTCACCATGATGACGGGCCAGTACGCTCACACACGACTGGTTCCCGGAATCGAGTGGCGCATGTCCCCCGCCGAACGCACCCTGGCCGATGAATTCAACGAGGCGGGGTACGAAACCATCTATGTCGGCAAGTGGCACCTCGACGGCGGCCACGGTCGCATGGGGTCAGCGGAGCAGACCAACCGCACCCCCGTTCGACGTCCGTACCAGGGCCGCTGGCAGAAGTGGCTTGGCTTCGAGCTACGCAACGGCCCCTACGATACCTGGTACTTCGAGGACGACGACCCCACCCCGAGGCGGATCGAGGGGTACCAGACGGACGGGCTCTTCGACCTGGCCATGAATCACCTGCGTGGCGGCCGCGACAGGTCGAAGCCATTCCACCTGCTGCTCTCCGTGGAGCCACCGCATCCTCCCTACGAGGCGCCCGTCGATCTGGCGGCCGCCTGGGTCGATCGCGACATACAGCTGCCCCCGAGCTTCCACGCCGATTCTGACGAAGCCCGGGCCCGACTAATCGCCCAACGGCGGACCTACTACGCCATGGTCGAGAATCTCGACAACAATGTGGGCAGACTGCGAAAGTTCCTGATCGATGAGGGAATGGATCAGGATACGATCCTCGTATTCCTGTCGGATCACGGAGAGCTGCTGGGCGCGCACGGGCTGGTCAGCAAGCAACGACCCTATGAAGAGTCGGTGGGGATCCCGCTGGTCGTATTTGACCCGCGGCAGCCGGAGCGGGCCGGCACCGTGCGGGAGGAGCCGACGTGTACCGAAGACCTCTTCCCCACCTTCCTCGGGCTGGCGGGACTGCGGCCACAGGATCCGATGCCGGGAGTTGATCTCAGCGGTCTCGTCGCTGGCAATCGGGAGACCCTGGACCGCCCCGGAGTATTGCTGGAGTTCGTCGCCGAACTGCGCCAGGGACTGCCCTTCTACGACGAGGTCTGGCGCGGCTTTCGTTCACGGCGCTACAAGTACACGGTGAAGGGTGACAAGAACGGGGCGCACCCGTGGCAGCTGTTCGATCTGGAGGCAGACCCGTACGAGATGACCAACCGGGTCGATGATCCAGGCTTTCGAGAGACAGCCGCCGAGCACCACACCTGGCTGCGGCAACGCCTGGAAGAGACCCTCGACCCACAGGCGTTGGCCGCAGCTTTCGGTCAAACCTCCTGGAACCAATGGCAACAGAAGGGATGAGTCAGATGGCACCGAAGAAGGTCATGATCACCGGCATCTCAGGCATTGTCGGTAGTTCCGCGTACCTGCAGATGCGCCAGTCCCCCGAGAAATACGACCTC
>PBSR01000081.1 GCA_002726335.1 Gemmatimonadaceae bacterium | reverse complement strand
CTCCTCATCGAATCACGCAATTCGGTTTCTCAGAAAGGTAGCATGTAGACAGTCACGCACGCCGCAAAACAGGCGGCGCACACTGATTCCTTGCAAGCTATGGAAGCGACGTAAATTATAGGGTATCAAGAGGTCAAGTCAAGCAAATTCTGCCTCTTGCTCAGAGAGGAACAGCAGCCATCGCCGATCCTGTCCTGACCCTGTACAGGCGCCCCGCATCGAGACCTCCCGTGCGAGCTTAACCCGAATAGCAGATAGGGGTTAGCCCTGCCCAAAGTGGCGGCAAGCCGCCTCTCACGATCTATCTCGCTGTGGCAGTATACGCCAATGTAAACTCGACCACAAGCGATGGCTGTGATGGCGCACACCGATCCGAGCACGGACTCAGTGCTTGGGCATCACACCAAATATTGTATAGCGATAGCCCTTCCTGCCACAATAACTTGTGGCTTGGCATCTGGGCGAGCATCGATTTTGACCGGGTGTATCAAGGGCGATAGCTTCCTTTCGTCATGCCACTCATCCCCGACGAGACGATAGAACGTATCAAGGCGGCCAGCGACATCGTCGAGGTCGTCTCCGAGCACGTGCAGATGCGCCAGGCGGGCCGTAACTGGCTGGGGCTGTGTCCCTTCCACAATGAGAAAACGCCCTCCTTCAACGTCCAACCCGAGTTGCAGATCTACCACTGCTTCGGCTGCGGCGTCGGCGGCGATGTTTTCAAGTTCCTGCAGGAGATCGACAAGGTCTCCTTTGTCGAGGCTGTGACCTTCCTCGCCGAGCGGGCCGGCATTCCGGTTCCCCGGCAGGGGGGCAGCAACGCCGAGGACGAGCGCAACGACCAGTTGTTCCGGGCCAACGAACTGGCCGCCAAGTACTTCCACTATATGCTGCGACAGCCCGCGGGCGCCGATGCCCTCCGCTACCTGCACCAGCGGGGCCTAGACGATGCGACGATCGATGAATTCCGCATCGGCTACGCCCTGTCCGGTTGGACGGGCCTCATGGAGATGGCCGGTCGGCGTGGCTTCGATGCTCCGGTTCTCGAGCAGGCAGGTCTGGTGTCTGCGAGCCGCAAGGGACGGGGCCATTTCGACCGCTTCCGCGATCGCGTCATCTTCCCCATCATGAACCTCTCCAGCCGTACGATCGCCTTCGGCGCCAGGGCGCTGCAACCGGATGACGAGCCGAAGTATCTCAACTCGCCCGAGACACCGATCTATCACAAGAGTGGTGTCCTCTACGGCATGTCCCGAGCCCGGGAGTCCATCCGTCGGGAGGGCACGGCCATCGTTGTCGAAGGCTACATGGACGTGATCAGCCTCGCCCAGGGAGGGGTCGACAACGTCGTCGCCTCCTCGGGGACGGCACTGACCGCGCCCCACGCCCGGTTGCTGGCGCGATACGCCGAACGCGTGGTCCTGCTCTTCGACGGCGACGCGGCCGGGGGCACGGCGGCCGAGCGCGGCGTGGAGACACTGCTGGCCACCGAGGTGGACGCGCGGATCGTCACGCTTCCCACAGGTCAGGATCCGGACTCTTTCGTGCGCCGGGACAACGGCGCCGATGAGTTGCGGCAGCTCATCGACAAGGCGCCTCCGGCTCTCGACGTCTACCTCGACCGCATGGCCGCCGGCATCGACATGAATTCCGTCACCGGTCGCACCCGGGCCCTGGAACGGCTGCTGCCTTTGATCGCCGAATGCAAGGAGGAGGTGCGGCGCAGCCTCATGCTGCGACGTGCCGCCCAGAGGCTGGGGGTGGACGAGCCGGCCCTGCGGACCGACCTGGCCGCCCTGCAGAAGCGACCGCCGGCAAGGAGGGGGTCCGAGCCGCCGGCGGATCCGGAAGGTGCGCCACCACCGACTGACGGCCCTCCGGTGACGGTGAACAAGCTGGAGCGCGAATTCGCTGCCTTGCTGCTGCAGTACCCCCGCTTCCTGGCCGAGACGGCCCGGCGCCTCGACATGGAGGTCTTCACCGACAGCGAAGTGCGCCGGCTGCTGGGCTTCCTGGTCGACACCTACACGGGTGGCCAGCAGCTGGACATGACCGCCCTGCTCGGCACGATCGACGAGAACCTGTCACGCCTGGTGACGGTGTGCGCCATGCAGACATTTGTCGCCGACAGTGTGAATGAGATCTGGGAGGATCATGTGCGGCGGCTGCAGCGCGAGGATCTGACCCGCAAGATCGACGCCGCCCGACGCGAGATTCAGCGGATAGCGGAAACGGTGGGTGAAGGGGAGGAACTCGACCGGTTGCGGACGCTGCAGAACGAACTCATCGCCGCACGCCAGGAGCTGGAGTCCGGCCGCGAGGGAATCTGACCCGGGCCCTTCACGCTCTCGTGCGGTCTAGCTAACTAAAGGGCCTTGTTGAGGCCGATCTGACTGTAGCCTCCGTGATGGAACTTCTCCATTTCGAAGAAGACCTCGTACCCTCGTCGGGTGTAGAACCCGGCCTCGTAGCTGGGTGCCAGGGTCCAGGCATTCCCAATCCCGAGGGAGGCCACTTTGCTCTCGAGCCTCTTCAGCAGATCGCCACCCACACCGTGGCCTCGGTGCGGCTGCTCCACGAAGAGCTCGCCCAGGCCGAACCAGTCGGCGTAGCCCACGTCTTTCTTCGGGACGAGGCCGGTTGAAGTCCCCACCCACTCGTCCCCATTCATCGCCACGAAACTGTGCCTTTCGCTCGGCCCGCTGGGATTACCGTGCGATTCTGTGTGCTCGTTGAAGCCGTCGATCATCCGGTTGAGCTCCACGTCCGTTGCCCGGCGCCCAATGAGGGCCACCCGTCCCGTCTCGATCTGCCGATCACACGATGCGCTCGTCGTCACCTGGAGCGCTTTGCGAAGACCGATGCGGCCATGTCCGCTGGCGTAGTAGTCTCCCTTTTCCAGAAAGACATCGTACCCCTGCTTCCGGTAGAATTCGGGCGCCTCATACCCCGCGGTCCAGGTGAAGACATTGCCGATGCCGGCAGAGGCCGCCCGTGCCTCCAGCCTGCTCAACAGCGCGGCGCCAAGTCCCCGGCCTCGATACTCCTTCTCGACGAAGAGCTCCGCCAGATAGATCCAGTCGCCGTAGCCGGTGGCGGTCCTGGCCACGAGACCGGAGGCGATTCCCACCCAGCCCTCGCCATCCATGGCCACGAAGCTGAACTCCTGGCGTGGCTGGGTCGTGTCGCCATGCTCGATCTTGTGCCTGTCGAGGCCGGCGCTCATCCGGGCGCCTTCTGCTTTGGTGATGTTGCGCTCAATCAGGTCCATTGGGACCGACCACTGTGATGGGTTTGACTTGAGATGGCCTCAGCTCTTCCGTCTCGCTCACGGAATCATCACGCAGGAATGAGGAAGTATACGATGGACACCCTCCGAGATGTCATTGACATCCATGCCCACGCGGACCCGGACAGAGCGTCTCGCTCCCTCGACGTGCTGGAGCTGGCCAGACAGTACAGAGATCGCGGGATGCGCGGCATGGTGATCATGAACCATTTCGATTCCACGGCCGCACTCGCCTATCTGGTGAGCAAACAGGTTCCGGAGCTGGAGGTCTTCGGCGGCATCGTCCTCAACCATCTGATCGGCGGCATGAATCAACTCGCCGTTCGGCATTTTGCCGAAATGGAAGGCGGCCACGGCAGGATCGTGTACATGCCCACCGTCCACTCTGAACACGAAGTCCGCCAGGGCAGCAGTCCATCTGCTCCCTTCGTCCGCATATCCGGCGATGGCCGGCTGTTGCCCGAAGTGCTGGACATGCTCGATCTGATCGCCGACCAGCGCCTCGCCCTCTCGACCGGCCATTCGTCACCGGAGGAGATCCTGCTGCTGATCCAGGAGGCTAAGAGACGGGGCGTGGAGCGGATCCTGGTCACCAACCCCATGTACTGGGCGATCAGCATGAGCGTCGAGCAGATGCAGGAAGCCGCCGGACTGGGGGCCTACATCGAGTTCATCTACTACTCCGTCGGCCGACCCGGTGCGACTGTGACCCTGGACGACTATGCCGACGCCATCAAGGCCATCGGTCCGGCGCAGTGCATCCTGTCTAGTTGCGGTGGCCAAGCGTGGCTGCCGATCCACACCTTCGCCTGGTCGGAGCTCTTCCGGGGCATGCGCGAAAACGCCATCTCCGAGCAGGACATCTGCCGGATGTGCCGATCCAACCCGGCCCGCCTGCTGGACCTCGACTGATTCGCGACCGGCGGACCATCGCGGGTCACGGAGCGGGCTTTTCGAACAGCCAGAGAAGCCCGCGCGTGAAACTGCGTGGCTGCGCCGAGGCATGATGCTCTCCCTCCATGATTTCCGTCTTCACGTGGAAGTTCTCCCACTCGTGCTGCCGCAGCCGTGCGGTCATGTCCCACATCCGATGCCAGTACTGCGGCGCCCAGTCCGAGTCGGCGAAGCCCTCACCGCTCATGTAGAGACGCGCCCGCGCGTCGTCTCGTCCCCTGGCATAGGCCTCCTCCATCTGATATAGGACGCCATCACCATACCAGAGGCTCGGCACCGCCGCCAGATAACGGTGGAACAGATCCGGCTTCTCGAACATGGCATAGAGCGTGAACAGTCCGGCGAAGGATGCGCCCGAAAGCGTCCGATCGGCAGGATCGGTGCGATAGCGGGCATCAATCACCGGTATCAGTTCCTCCTCGATAAAGGCCAGGAACTCCGGCCCACCACCCGACACGGATATCCATTCGTTGGGCTCCATTTCGACCGGCGTCAGGTCTCGATTGCGATTCTCGCGCCACGCGGCCTCGACCTTGTCGTAGGCGATGCCGACGACGACGGTCGCCGGAATCAGCGAGTCGAGGCGCAGCATGCGGCTGATGTCAGTCATCATCCCGAAGGTGATGTCAGAGTCGAGGTTGTAGATCACGGGAAAGGTGCTGTCCGGCTCGTCGTACTGCGGTGGCAAGGCGACGTAGATGCGGTAGTCGATGCCGACATGATCGGAGTGCAGGTCGAAGGCCTCCACCTGGCGCAACGGCGTGCCGTCGGCGACCGGCCTCAACTGCGCCGCAAGGGGCATGACGCCGATCGCCAGCAGGGCGGCGACAAGTGCGGCGAGGCCATGTCGTCTCATCGCTTTTGACTCCTGTTGCGCTTTGTGGCTGCTGTTGTGGGGTCTGACCGATTTTGCCACTCTGGAAGCAAGAGGCCGTACAAGAGCATATCGAAACGGCCGCCGTCCCGCTCCCTGAATTCCCGGAACGTACCCTCGTGCTGGAACCCGATGCGTTCATACAGCCTGATGGCACGGTCGTTGTCGGCCAGCACCGTGAGCTGTAGCCGGTAAAGATTGAGATCTGTGAAAGCGTAGTCCACCAGGATGCGCAGCGTCTCGGTGCCCCAACCCCGGCCCCAGTGGGCTGGATTGCCAATCCCGAGGCCCAGGCTGGCAACACGGTTTGGCCATTCGATTTCACTCAGGTCGGCGATCCCAACGAGCTCTGAGGTTTCCCTGACTCGGACACCGAACACCAGTTGGCTCTTGTCTGCAGACAGAGCCCTGATCCATGCCGCTACGGAGGTGTCGATCCTGTCGACGAGCGGGTCCGTGTTCCAGAGCTCGAGGAAGCGCGTATCGCTACGCCAGTCAGCGATCGTGGCTGCGTCCTTCTCGCACAGACCTGAGAGCTTGACGTGTTGACCTTCAAGTCGATTTCTGTGGCTTGGAACCATGTAGTTCTCCCGTTTCTGGTCGCGCGGCAATCAGGCGGGCTCACAACGGATTCTCACTCCGTTGCGGTGCCATGCCGAGTCGTCTCGATGAACCGGTAGCTCGTGCGGTAGCCCAGACTGGCATACAGCGAGAGGGCGATGTAGTTGTCCTGGTTTGTGACAGGATCGCGTGCTTGCAGCCGGCTTTCTGCATCTCGTACAGAGACCGCTCCATCAGGTAGCGACCGAATCCTCGGCCTCGCTCCGCTTCACCGACACCTATCCCCAGAGTGTTGCAGGTGTACTGTAGTTCTGGATCCCAGTGGGGGAGGTAGTGAGGGCGAGCCTCGGTGCCCCCGATTTCTTTGTCACCGCGAAAGAGGCGGATGGCAACCGTTGGCAGGTCACCGTGGCTGGGTTTATCGGGGAAATACGTGTCCTCGCTCACCTGCACATCGATATCGTGGTACGTCCGGGGCGGCGCAGACATCCTGTAATCTCGGAGGACCATCATGACCACTCCAGGCCCAACCGGCTCGTAGCCATTGCTGCCTAATAGCGCGTAGACGTGTTCCCAGGGGCTCTTCAAGGAAGGCGCGCTCATGCAGCTGTACAGGAAGCGGGCGTCGAAGGCACGGTGGGTTGTTGCGAGGGGATTCAGATACTCGTGGGCGCTGTCCAGCAAGGCTTGGCCGACGTCGCGTCGATCCCGGGGGAAGCAGAGATAGTGGATCAGACTATGTCTTTCCCCGAATCGCCATCACCGGGAATGGTGCCCACATGGATGAAGCCCTTGGGATCGCCGCCATTCTCGCTGACGAAGATGCGACCGTCGGAGAAATCGGAGAAATCGGAATTGGACAGAGAGAGGGCGTCCACCAATGTCTCAGGGTCGACAGGATAGTCGTCGTAGGGGATCTCTACGGCCTGCGCGTTGTACGCCTCGGTCAGCCGTCCTGAATCGGAAGGGTCCCACTCGGCGATGTTCATGGGGCTGCCTTTCGTGCTGTCAATCAGTGACCTCCGCTTTCGGAGGCAATCCTCCCGCCGGATCAAATCGGCGATCTCCCTTGCCCGTCACTCGACCCGACCCTTATTCTCTATGCGGTCGCGGCACAATGTTCCAGAGGTTCGGGCCCATAGCTCAGTTGGTTAGAGCGGCGGACTCATAATCCCCGCGGTCGCAGCGAGCCCGAAACAGATAAGTATAGTAGTAAGGGGCGGTTACGTGATCGTAGCCGCCCCATAGTCGTTCTATCCGTTGGTCCGTTGTGTCAGCTTTGTGTCATGCCACGTTCGCCTGCACGAAGGCTTCCAGATCGTGGCGGCGAAAGCGTGTGAGTCCCCTACCATTGGGCCCCGCTCCCATTCGGATTGTTGGGATCCTGCTGGTAGATACCATCGCGTAGAGCGTGCGCTTGGAGACTGAAAGATAGTCGGCCGCTTCAGAGTAGTTCAGAAGCGGCGATTCAGTTGGTGACGCGCTCGTTTCTTCGGGCATGGGGTCCTTCTCTATTACAGTTCGATTCGGGACACTACCGATCACGGTTATTCACAGACTCCTGCATCCAATTACTACGGCGAATGCTACGGTTACACTTGAGCAATTACCGTAAGAAACCACCGTAGTTACCGTGTAGTTACCGTAGAGATACCGTAGAGATACCGTGGAGTGAACGGCGCCTGCCGTAGTGGAAGAACAATCGAGCGATGACCGTAATTTCCACGGTAGTTGCCGTGGACTGTACTGCGCCAGCTGAGATCTGCACCGTCCAGGTTTCGTGTGTTTGGCACCCTATCGGCCGTTTCCGTTGGGAAATGCCTCCGCG
>PBSR01000080.1 GCA_002726335.1 Gemmatimonadaceae bacterium | reverse complement strand
GGCTCGTCGACGACCTGTGTGTCGGCACGTTGTGCGAAGCAGTACATCAGCGCTGTCGAGATGTTGCGCGGTCCGCTCCACAGGCAGAGACGCTGGCACCCGCTCATGAGGAGCGCGCCGTCTTGACCGCGGCCACCTCCACTTCGATCGCCTCTTCGTAGAGCTGCTGCAACCGACTCGTCATCTGCCCCGTCGCGCCGCCGCCGACTTCGCGGCCGTCGACACTCATCACGGGTGTCAGCCCGCCGAAGGTACCGGTGACGAAGGCTTCGTCGGCGCCATAGACGTCGAACAGCGAGAAGTTCCGCTCACGACAGGTAAAACCCGCCGCGGCTCCCACCTCGAGCACCTTGCCGCGGGTGATACCGTTCATGCAGTACTGCCCCGTCGACGTCCACACCTCCTCGTTGCGCACGATGAAGAAGTTGGTGGCATTGCAGGTGGCGACAAAGCCGTGGATGTCGAGCATCAGCGCTTCGTCGGCGCCGGCTTCCAACGCCTGAACCAGCGCCATGACCTCGTGCTGCTTGCTGTGACAGTTGAGGCGAGGATCCAGATAGTCTGGGGACCCGCGACGGATCGAGCTGGTGAACAACCGCACACCTCGCTGCCGGCTGGCCGGATCGGCCGTCTTGTGCTCGGCGATGATGACGACGTTGGGGTCGCTGATCGTCAGCCGTGGGTCCTGCGACGGTGTCTTCTTGATGCCACGGGTCACCATGACCCGCACGTGGACACCGTCCGTCATGTTGTTGGCTGCCAGGGTCTGCTCGATCGCCGCGGTCAGATCGGTCCGGGACATGCCGAGGTCCATTCCCGTCGTCGCCGCTCCCTGCCACAGGCGATCCAGGTGCAGATCCAGAAACACGAGCACACCATCGTGCAGGCGCAGACCTTCCCAGACACCGTCCCCCACCAGGTAGCCGCTGTCGAATACCGAGATCTTCGCCTCATCCCGGCTGGTGAGCTCGCCGTTGATGTAGATGCGGATGTCCTCGTTGCGCGGATCCTGAAGGGCGTTGTGTGTGCCGTGTGTCATGCCGTCTCTCCTATCGGTCGGGTTACAGGCTAGGGCCGCTGGCTTGATCGGGCAACGGGACCGACTCTCACCTGCTGGTCCGGCGGACCTTCAAACACCACCTTTGGCAACATGCTGCGCAGCTATCTGACCGTCACCCTTCGCAACCTGTCCCGCCACCGGCTGCACTCGGCCATCAGCGTATTCAGCCTGGCGGTGGGCATGGCGGCCGGCATCATCGCCCTGGTCTTCATCCAGCACGAGGTCAGCTTCGACCGTTTCCACGACGATGTGGGCCGCCTCTTCCGCGTCCTTCGTCAGCGGGGCGAGGGCGACAGGCTCAACGTGCGCTGGACGACATCCGGGGCGCTGGCCCGGGCGCTGGAGTCAGACTTCCCACAGATCGAAGCAGCCTCCAGGTCGCGCATGTACCACGTCAACGTGCGCGTGGACGAACAGACGTTCACCCTGCGACAGACCCATGTGGACGAGCAGTTTCTGACGCTCTTCGAATTTCCCTTCGTGCGCGGATCGCGCGCCGACCTGTCCGAGCCCTACTCGATCGCCATCACCCGCAGCACGGCAAAGCTCTGCTTCGGCGAACGCGACCCCATCGGCCAGCTCGTCACCATCGAGGAACGCTACTACGGCGGCGACTACACCGTCACCGGCATCATCGAGGATCCGCCGCCGAACTCCTCGTTGCAGTTCGATCTGATCCATCAGACAGAGCCCCGCGATGCTGAGGGGTTGCGCGACTGGCAGGACTGGCGCCCACGGGTGCAGCAGGCACAGATCCAGACCTTTGTCCGCCTCAGCGCCGGCGTTGCGGCCGCTGACATGGAGCGTTCGCTGAGTGCTGCCATCGGCCGCTACATGGGTGCCGAAGCGCAGCAGAACATCTCCTACAGACTGCAGCCGCTGCTGCGCCAGCATCTGTATTCCCACCAGGACTACGGACTGGCTGGCGATGGCGACATCAACCAGGTCATCACCTTCGGCGCTGTGGCCGGCTTCATCCTGCTCATCGCCTGCGTCAACTTCACCAACCTGGCTACGGCGCGTTCCATGTCGCGCGCCCGCGAGGTCGGCCTGCGCAAGGTGGTCGGCGCCCGGCGCCTTCAGGTGGTTGTACAGTTTCTCGGCGAGTCCGCGGTGCTCGCCGCCATCGCCCTGATCCTCAGCCTCGCCGTGGTCTGGCTGCTGTTGCCCCACTTCAACAGGTTGGCGGGGACGGCACTCCAGTTGACCGCCGCGACGATGGCCGCCATCCTGCCCGGCATTCTCCTCCTCGTCGTTTTCGTCGCCCTGCTGGCGGGAGCCTATCCGGCCTTCTTCCTCTCGGCCTTCGAGCCCATCGACAGCTTCCGCCAGGCCCGGCGAGGGGGAGCCACCCGTTTCCGTCACGCCCTTGTCGTGACGCAGTTCGCCGTCTCCATCGCCCTCGTCATCGGCACGGGCATGATCTATCGGCAGATCGAGTACATCGGCGAGCGTCATCTGGGCTTCGACAAGGAGCACTTCCTCATCCTTCCCATCTTCCAGCTCGACCGCGAGAGCAAGGCCGAGGGCGAAGAGTGGCTCGTCGGTCGCTACGACGTGGTGAAGACCGAATTCACCCGGCACCCCAACATCCTTACTGCGAGCGCCTTCCGCTTTCTGCCCGGACAGGATGTGCCCATGACGAGACGGGTGACACCGGAAGGACACGAAGGCACCGAGTGGCTGATGCCGGTGCAGGAGTGTGACGAGTCCTTCATGGACGCCTTCGGCATCCCGCTGCTGGCGGGGCGCACCTTCTCCCCCGACATCGAACGTGATCGCACCCACGGCTGGATCCTCAACGAAACCGCCGTAGGCGCCCTTGGCTGGACACCGCAGAACGCCGTGGGTCGCCGCTTCGGCCGGGCCCGATCCGAGGAGGATGCCAAGGGCGAGGTAATCGGTGTCGTCGGTGACTTCCACTACCAGTCGCTGCACTCAGAGTTGCAGCCGGCAGCGCTGGGATACCGACCCTGGTTCTACAGCTACCTGGGGCTGCGGATCGATGGCCGCGACCTGCCGGAGACCATGGCCTTCGTCGAGCGTACATGGCGTCGGTTCATGCCCGAGGACAAGGCCCCCGTCATTCAGTTCCTCGACGACAGGCTGGACCGTCTGTACGAGACCGATCGCCGTCTGGCTCGAACGGGCGGTGCTTTCTCGGTGCTGGCCATCGTTCTGGGTTGCCTGGGTCTGTTCGGACTGGCGTCGTTCTCGGCCGAACAGCGAGTACGCGAAGTCGGCATCCGCAAGACTCTCGGTGCGTCTTCAACGAGTCTGCTCCTGCTGCTGTCCCGTGACACGGTACGCCTCGTTCTCGTCGGCGGGCTGCTGGCCTGGGTGGGTGCCTGGTTTCTCGTCGACCGCTGGCTGGAGGAGTACGCCTACCGCACGACCCTCGATCCCGCCATCTTCATCGGCGCCGGTGTCGGGGCGCTGGTCGTGGCGCTGCTGACCGTGTCGTTCCATGCGGTGCGCGCGGCACAGAGTGATCCCACAGTGACATTGAGGGCGGAATGAAACAGGCTCCTGACTGGAAGTGCGTCACCGAGGCCGCACCCTGGCAGCCCCGTGACTCTCAGGGCGAGCTCGTCTACGACGGCCACATGTGGATCTTCGGCGGCTGGTTCACACCGCAGACGCCGAATCCCCGGGATGTGTGGAAGTCGCCAGACGGCAGGAACTGGACGTGCACGGTGGAGGTCGCGCCGTGGGAGCACGGCGACCTTCCGGCGACCATGGCCATTGATGGCAGGATGTGGCTGATGGGCGGTCGACGACTGCCCGGCGCGGAGAACAGCAACAAGGTGTGGTCATCCACCGATGGCGCTGACTGGGCGTTGGAGTCCGACGGCGCCGGCTGGTGTCCACGTGTCGGCCACTCCTTCGCCGTGTGGCGGGACCGCATGTGGATTCTCGGCGGCACCGAGAACTTCTACGAGGATAGCGAGACCACTCTCAAGAATGACGTGTGGTCCACCGTCGACGGCAGGGACTGGCGGTTGGAGACGGCGAACGCCGGCTGGTCGAAGCGCCGGGATGCCCAGGTCACCGTTTTCGACGAGAAGCTGTGGATCATGGGCGGCGGTCACTGGAAGCCGGAGACGATCCCGAGGAATGACGTGTGGTGCTCGGAAGACGGTGTGAGTTGGAACCAGATGACAAAGGCTGCGCCCTGGCGGCCACGGATGTGGTTCTCCTTGGTCGTTTACCGCGACCTCATGTGGGTCCTGGGCGGCTGGTCGCGGGAGGATGGGAACTACGGCGACGTCTGGTGCTCGCCGGATGGTGTGGAATGGACCGAGGTGAAGTCCGACGTCATCTGGACGGCGCGGCACGAACACTCGGCCTTCGTGTTCGAAGGCCGGATCTGGGTTGCCGGAGGTCATGGCGAGCCGCTTAACAGTGAGGTGTGGTCGCTGGAGGTGGGGGAGGGGTGGTGGTAGGGGATGCGGTATGACTTGACTTCTGCCTGGGTCCTTGGGACTTTTGAGGCATATCTTGCATCATAATGGAGGCACATGTTGAATCAGATCACTGTGCGGGCTATCCCGGATGAATTGAAGCGCGAGATCGAATCAAGAGCCCAGGCCGATGGCGAGAGTCTCAACAAGTCAGTCATCCGCCTGTTGAAGCAGGCCGTCGGACTCGACCGACCGGAGAGGAAGAAGCGAGACCTGTCCGCCTTTGCGGGTACATGGACGGAGGCGGAGGCGGCCGAGTTTGACCGCAGCGTGCGCATCTTCGACACCATTGATGAGGATTTATGGAAGTGAGTGGCGTCTGCGTCGATACGAGTGCCTACAGCCACCTGAAGCGCGGGCGGGATACGCTCCGATTGCGCCTGGAGGAAGCGGATTCCGTCTATGTACCTGCCACCGTACTGGGGGAACTGTTCGCTGGATTCGAACAGGGAGCCAGACGAGACGAGAATGCACTCGAGCTGCGCGAATTCCTCCTGCAGCCTGCCGTCACCGTCGTATCAGCCGACGAGAACGTGGCCGAACGATATGGCAAGGTGGTTCAGCAGTTGCGGGCACAGGGCACGCCCATCCCGACCAACGACATCTGGGTCTCTGCTGCCGCGCTGGAGACGGGATCTCGTCTTCTCAGCTATGATTCCCACTTCGAGCATGTCCCGGGCTTGATCGTCGAGTCGCCGTAACGTCCTCGAGAGTCGTCCGGAACTACAGCGAAACCCTGTACCGCACCTGACGTCAGCCATGTGATTCCGCCGCGATCAGTCCCCCGTCCACACGCATCATGCTCGCCGTGATGTAGTCGGCGTCGTCAGAGGACAGAAAGGCCACCGCCCGGCCGATGTCGGCAGGCGTGCCCATACGGCCCCAGGGGATCGTGTTCTTCTCCGCGTGGGCGATCTCCTCAGCCGTCATGCCGCCCGTACTGCCCGGCGTCTCCACCCATCCCGGTTCCAGCGCGTTGACACGAATCCCATACGGCGCCAGCTCCAGCCCCAACGTCGCCGCAAACTGATTCAAGCCTGCCTTCGTGAAGTTGTAGATCGAACTGCCCTTGTAGGCGCTCTCGGCATGTACTGAGGTGATGACGACGATGCTGCCGCCGCGCTCCTTCATAGATGGCAGTGCCTCCTGGCACAGGTTGAAGGTGCCGAAGAAGTTGACGTCCACCACCTCGCGGGCACGTGCCTCCGTCGTCTTCTCGAAATCGCTGAAGGCGTTGATGCCGGCGTTGCACACCAGTATGTCGAGACGGCCGTACTCGGCCATGGCCGTTTCCACCAGCTGCTGGCAGACCTGCCGCTCCGCTGCGCTTCCGGCGACTCCAACGGCCCGGCCTCCCTGCTGGCGCACTTCCTCGCAGGCCTGCTCCACGTTGGCCGGCGTCGAGCTGTTGAGCACCACGTGTGCGCCCTCGTTGACGAGGACCCGGGCGATGCCGCGGCCCATGGCGCCCTTCTTTCCCGCAGCTGTGATGATGGCGACTCTTTCTTTGAGCTTCATCGTCGGTCCTCCTCCGGATCCTGCAGTTCTGCGAGCCGCTTCCGGGCGGTGCGGTCGAACCAGGTGCTGGGATAATCTTCGATCAGCTTCTCGAAGGCTGCCACTGCCTGCCCCGTCTCTCCGTCTCTCAACAGCTGCTCGGCGCGCTCGTACTCCACGTGTCCCATCGTCGTAGCGCGACGGACCATGGCGGCGATCTCGCGCGGCGGAAACGGCTGGATCTCCGGGAGTTTCTCCAGGGCCTTGGGCGTCGTCTGCGTCAGTTGCGCGAAAGTCTCGGGGCGGCGCTCCCGGAACAACCTGGCCCGCATGTCCGTCTGGGCATTCGACCAGTCGGCGTTGTCTCGCCCGCCAAAGGGATCGATGTCCACCATCGCCATTCCACCGGGTTCGAGGGACTCCGCCAGGATTTCACCTTTGGGCGAGATGATGACGGATCCCACGTCCGTGCCCCAGCCGCCCCACGAGACGACGATGTAGGTGAAATTCTCCACCGCACGGGTGCGGAAAGCGGCCCGGCTGATCTCTGCGCCACCGAAGGCAGCGCCGCCAACTGTCGGATTGAAGATGATGTCCGCCCCCTCCAGGGCGAGACATCTGGCGGTTTCCGGAAACACCATGTCGTAGCAGATCAGCATACCGACGGTTCCCAGATCCGGCGTCTCGAAGACAGGAAAACTGTCCCCGGGAACTTTGAGGAACTCCTGCACCGGAAAACAGACCTTGTCGTAGTGGCCGATCTGCCGGCCGTCACGTCCCAGGAAGAAGGCCGTGTTGCGGATGCTGCCTTCGTCGTCCATCCGGTCGTTGCAGCAGATCACGTACATGTTGTGGGCAGCGGCTGTCTCACCGAGGTGCGCCAGCAGTCGCTCGACGGCCGGACCAAGAACCTCACCTGCCTGAGACGGGCTGGCGGCAGTCCATCCGGTCGTACAGAGGCAGTCCTCCGGCAGGATGGCGATGTCACATCCGGCGGCACCCGCCTTCCGGATCAGACCCGCCAGCGTTTCGATCGAGGCATCGATCTTTATCAGCGCCTCTGCTGCACACAGGCGGAAATCGATGTTCAGCGATCTCCGGACGCTTCCGCCGGCATTCAGACTGCCGATCCTGATCATGGCATCGTCGCCTAGGCCGGCGGCGCCGACGATCGGTCCGCCACGCTGACGGGTCATCAGTCGATTCTCCCCGGCACGGCAGCCTGCCACAGGGTCACCTCCGGCGGAGAGATGGTCAGCGAGTAGAGCTTCGTCCCCGGGGCGATGTGGAAGCGCAGCTTCACGTAGAATTCGCCGCGACTCAAACCCTCGCACCCCGGCGGACGCTCCTCGCCCTTCGGAGGCCAACCCGGTCGGCCGTTCCAGGACAGCTCCGTGCTCAATGTGTCTTCACGAATCGGGTCGCATTCCTGCAGGCCGTACCCCGGGATGGGTGCCCCCGTGTCCTGCAGCAGTTCGTAGAGCAGCTCCCCTGCGGACGCGTCCACGTTGACCGACACCCGGCCGCCGTCCTCCTGGCGGAAGCGGTGCGTCGTCAGTTGACCCGGGGCAAAGCTGCTGGCTTCGATGGACACCCAGCCATCCGGCCGCAGCAGAGCCACACCCTTGCCCCAGCTCTTTGTCTGCCCGTACCGCCTCTCTGCCGGCCGGTGGCTGCGGCCGTTGTGACTCAGATTCGTTGCACCGTAGAACAGCCACAGACGGTTATCGTGCAGGATCGGTGCGTCACCGTACAGCATACCCCCATCCCAGGCGCCCGGGCTACCGCGGTGCAGGAAGGGTTTCCGGTAACGGGTCCACGAGACCGTGTCACGGCTCACCGCCAGCTGCGTGTCGACGTACCCGTCGACACGGGCCGCCAGCGCCGCCGGTCCTCCGGACTCCGCCTTGCCCCAGTAGCTCTCCGGATCCTGGATGACGAGGGGTTCGGCCAGATCCGTCAGAAACGTGTGCAGCATGATCAGGTGCAAACCGCCGTCGGTGCGGTTTGCCGGATCGAAGCCGGCGGCGTAGAACTCGGTGCCCGGCGGATCGTCGAGATCCTGGTCGATGACGGTACGCAGGCCGGACCAGTTGAGCCCGTCCTGGCTGTCGCGTCGGCCCAGGACACGTGTGCGACGACCCGAGCCCCGTTGCGAGTAGTAGACGAAGGGAGCGTCCGGATCGATGACGCCACCGAAGGTCTCCGCCGGTGAACCGAAGTTGAACAGCATCCTCTGTCGGCTGTGCTCACCGCTCGGATAGGGCCGCCAGTCAAAACCGTCCTCAGAATGGTACGCCAGCCACTCGGGTGTGCCGTCGGGCGCGGTGCCGGTGGGTTTGTTGTCGACTCGCTTCCAGCGGCAGGCACCATCCGTCGTGTACGGATCGCGGAACGTCATCAGTCCGCCCGGGGGACAGTTGGTGATGTTGTTGTCCTTTGAGGCGGCCCATTCCACCAGCCCCAGACTCGGCTTCTCCCAGGTCAGCCCGTCATCGGACACGAGGGCACAGATCAGCAGTCGATCTTCCATCCAGACGTTGTAGTACAGCCGGAACTGGCCAGCCTCTTCATCGTAGGTGGCGGTGGAGAACTGCGCGCTCTCCGGCTCCCAGGGTCGATCCAGCGGGATGTCGAGCGGCGTTTCGACTGTGAGCTTTTCGGGTTGACCGAGCACGCGCCCGGCGCCGTTCAGTGACTCGATGAAGAAGTCGTCGGCGAAGGTCTGCTTTCCGGGGTGCCGCTCCACGCTCAGTCCCCGGCCTCCGGAGAGGGCAGCAGGGCCGCCGCTTCGTCGAGACGCGCGGCAAAGCTCTCGAGGATGCCGGCGACGATGACGATCTGCTCCTCCACCTCATCGAAGCGGCGTTGTTCGATCGCCTCGCGTACTCCGGGGAAGGTCTTGGCGCCGTACCCCGTGTAGAAACCGGGAGCGTAGATGTGATGGCGGTACCAGGGGCGTCCGGGTAAGCCGTGTTCGCGTGTCAGCAGTCGTTCGCTGGTGTAGAGCAGCTTGTTCAACTGCTGCAGGGCGTCGGCTGGCGGCGACGCGGCAGTGCGTGCCGTCTCGAAGGCTTCGGCGCTCTCGTCGAGTTGTCCGAGGGCATTCTGCAGCGGCGCAAAGTTGAAGTGTGGCACCTCCGCCTTCCTGCTCGGCGGCTGCAGTGGCTGCGTCGGATCAAGAGCGGCGGCGAACCGTCCGTCTTCGATCAGTCCATTCACGCGCTCCGTTTCGGTGCGCATCTTGTCGGCCAGTGTTTCCAGGCCTTCGACCGCCCGGGCCATGTCCCCGGAAAAGGCCCTGAACTCGAAAGGCAGCACCTCGGCGTTGGCCAGCCGCAGCAGCGCCCGTCCGTTCACTTGCGCCAGGGTCACACCGTAGGCGAACTCCGGATCGTGGAACCGCGTGAAATGCTCGTAGGTGTCATAGAGTGTGTGATAGCTGCCCCCTCCGCCTTCGCCGCCAAAGCCCGAGTTCGAGGAGGCCAGACCGAGATGCTGCAGAAACGGTGTGTAATCGGAGCCGGACCCCAGGGGGTGGAGCCGCAGATTGCTGCGCGCCGCTTCCTTGCGAGTCTTGTCGTTTCCGGTGGCCAGCATGCGGGCCCGCTGTCGTGCACCCACCGTCAGACCGGTCTCGGGATCGATCACATCCCTCATGATGCCGTTGTAGAGAACTTCCAGCGTCGGTGATCCGCCAAGTCCGAGAAAGCCCCGGCCATTCGTATCGGTGTTGATGTAGGCGACGCCCTTCTCGTCCAGCTCCTCACGGTGATCTTCGGCCCACTCGGACGAGCCGATCAGACCTTCTTCCTCGGCATCCCAGGCGGCGAAGATCAGGGTTCGCTTCGGCGGTTGTCCCTCCCGAGCCAGCTGACCGATGGCCTGGGCTTCCGCCAGGACGGTGATCAACCCCGAGATCGGATCCTGAGCGCCGTGGTTCCAGGCATCGTGGTGGTTACCCCGCAGGATCCACTCGTCGGGATAGGTCGAGCCCTGCATGCGAGCGATCACGTTGTACGCCGCCACGGTCCGCCAGTCGAACTTGACTTTCAGGTGGACCTTCGCCGGCCCGGGACCGATGTGGTAGGTGATTGGCAGGGCGCCCCGCCAGGCGCCGGGTGCCACCGGACCGTCCAGCGACTCGAGCAGAGGCAGCGCATCGGCATAGGAAATCGGCAGCGTCGGGATCGGCGCCAGCACGTCAACGTCCTCCCGTGACAGACGCTCCACCCCCTTCTTCGATGGCTCGAACGGTGTCAGCGGATCTCCGGCGTAGCGCGTGATGTCCATGACCGATCCACGCTGCACACCGCTGTCATTCTTGAACCCGCCCTTCGGGTAGACGTCACCGCGGGCGTACCCGTCGTTGGCCGGATCGGAGTAGATGATGGTGCCGATGGCCCCGTGTTCGGCGGCGACCTTGGGTTTGATGCCACGGAAGGTGCGGCCATACTTGACGATGACGATCCGGCCTTCGACGCTGACGCCGTAACGCGCCAGCAGCTCGTAGTCCTCCGGCGTGCCGTAGTTGACGAACACCAGCTCCGCCGTCACGTCGCCGTCGACGGAGTAGGCGTTGTACGGCGGCAGCAGGTCGTCGCGCACGGCGGTGCTCGCGTCCTCGGCCAGCGTGCGTTCGTCGAGGGTTGCGGTGAAGGGGTATGGCTCGAGCAGCTCCAGCTGGCGATGTTCCGGTACCGGCAACAGGATGTCGTAGCGCTCGAGATCCGTGTCGTACCCCCACGATGTGAACAGCTCGGCCAGATACTCGGCGTTCTGCTTGCCGTATGCCGATCCCACGTGATGCGGTCGGGCCGACAGGTAGCGCATCCAGGTGCGCAGATCGTCTGCTGAGAGGGCCTCGTCGTACGCCGTCTCCAGATCCCGCTGTGCTGTGGTGCCGTCTTCGTCGAAACCCAGCAGAGGTTGAGCCGCCAACGGCACAGCCATCGCGATGGTCGCCATCAGAACCGCCACCTGATGGAAGAGTCGTGTCATGGCGTAGGTCACTCCACTTTCTGTGTGAACGCCAGCATGGGACGGTGTCCGCTCACATCCTGCGGCACCACGGACGGGGGAAACGTGGTGGGTGCGCCGATGACGACCGCCGTGCCGGACAACGCCCGGCCCAGACGAATCTCGAAGCGGTCCGTCTTCGGGATCGACCAGCCCGCCACCGGTACGTCTCCCTTAGCATCGCGCACCACGAAGGGGAACTCGTCGGGGATCATGCTCTCGTAATGAAGCCTCTCGTCTACATGGTCGAATTGAAGTTCGATCCTCTTTGCTGATTTCCGTCGTGCGGCGACACAGTCGGGGTGACGGAACTTCACGTCCCGGTCGTAGACCGCCCCAAGCGCCGCCGAGGCCGCCCGCTGGCCGATGGTGATGTTGCCGAGAGAGTTCGTGTGGATGACATCGGACAGACCCAGATCCAGTGTCGACAGCAGAACCACGTGCCGCATCGTGCCAGCCAGCTGCCGCTGCAGCTCACGCATGCCTTCCCAGCCGGCGTCACCGGCGACGTTGGGTTCACCCACCCAGCGATTCAGCTGTGTCGTGATGACGGGCAGCTGGGCGTTGCCGAAACACTTGCGCAAGTCGGCGACGAAGCGTTTGAAGTTGCGCCGGTAGTCCTTCAGCTGCGGCACCGACGCGTCTGATTCGCCTTGGTACCAGACCACGCCGCGCACACCACCCCCAGCATCTTCCACATAGCGCAGCATGTTGTCGAACAGCACTCCGTCGACACCCCGCGTCCATGCCGACAGCGGCGATCCTCCCAGCGACGCCGGGATCAGGCCGATGGGGAGTCCCAGTTCGGCGCGCAGCGTCTTGCCGAAGACGAGCCAGGGACTGTGCGACGGGTTCGAGCCCAGGCGGTTGGGTGGATACTTCGTCTGCGTCGAGTCGCCCAGCGGGTGTGTGGCCAGGGCCCATTCGCCATTGGCGCGAAACATGTGCACCCCCAGCTCGGGCGCGTCTGGCACCGGCGACTTGCCGTGGCCTTCGGCGTTGCTCTGTCCCGTGATCACCCAGACGTCACCCACGCCGATGTGATGCACCATGTCGCCGCGCTGCCCCCGCTCCACCGGCCCGTCGTCGAGCTGCAGCATCGTCTCGATACGGTACAGGCCACCGGCGGGAACGCCCTGCAGCTTCACCTTCCACGTGCCGGCTCTGCTCGTCGTCGCCCGCACCCACTGCAGCGACCGCGACACGGCTTCGCCGTCGCTCTCACGCGCCAGCCGCACCGCTACGACCGCCTTCCTGTAGGGCTCGCCGGTCACCCAGCGCCCGGCGAGCTCGATCGTCGCCGTGTCGTCGTCGCCCCGCTGGAAGATCTGCCAGTCCTGGGGTCCGGTCTCGATCAGGACTCCGAGTTCGTCTTTCTTCTGCATCGATCCGTTTGACCTCATCCTGTCGTTAGTGAGACATCGACCATGGCTGAACTGCTGTCCGTGCGCAGGATCTGGGACCACGCCCCGCACAACGCCTTCACCGATCTGCTTTGGTCCCACGATGCCTGGTGGTGCACATGCCGCGAAGCCGGGGAGCACGGCCACGTGCCCGCCGCCATCCGTATCCTCCGCTCCCCCGATGGCGACCGGTGGTCCAGCGTCGCCGAACTGACGGAGCCCGATGTCGATCTGCGCGACCCGAAGTTATCCATCATGCCCGATGGCCGGCTCATGCTGCTCACCTGCGCCAACTTCATCGACCGTCGCGGGCGCTATCTGACGCGTTCTCCCCGGGTCTCGTTCTCAGCCGATGGCCAGTCTTGGTCATCGCCGGCAAAGTGCCTGGCCGAAGATCACTGGCTGTGGCGCGTCACCTGGCACGACGGTGTCGGCTACAGTGTGTCGAAGCTCGGCATCGGCGACAACCCGCGGCGCGGCTTCCTCTACCGCACCGTCGATGGCCTCGAGTGGGACTTCGTCACCGAGTTCCTCCTGCCCGACGACACCTGGACAGCCAGCGAGACCACGGTGCGTATCCTGACCGACGGCGATATGGTCGCTCTCATCCGGCCCGACTGGATCGGCGTCAGCCCGCCACCGTACGAAGACTGGTCCTTCACCCGCATCGGCGAGAGCCTGGGGGGACCGAATTTCATCGTGCTCCCGGGTGACCGGATGTGGGCCTGCGCCCGGGGCCGTGGAGCAGACGGAAGGGCGGCGACGGTGCTGTCCCGCATGACCCGCCACAGCTACGCGCCGGACCTCGTCCTGCCCAGCGGCGGCGACACATCCTACGCCGGCATGGTCTGGCGTGAAAACCTGCTCTGGCTGAGCTACTACTCGTCACACGAGGACCACGCCAGCATCTACCTGGCCCAACTGCGCCTGGACTGATCACGCCGGCGGCGTCGTCCACACCGGGCCGGAGTCGGTCTCCTGCCATAAACGATCGAAGCGGGTGCGATCGTCCTCTCCCTCCCAGAAATCGGTCACGATGTCGTTGGCGTACGAGGGTGGCGGGCCAGGGGCCCGGAAGCCGTGGAGCCGCTCCAGGAAACGCATGTCGTCGTGGTGCCCGGCCCGGTTCGGGTCGTGTTTCAGATAGATGGTCAGCCCGTCGCCGTAGCGCATGCGCACCAGGGCCGGCGGAAAGGTGGGCGGCTCGGTCTTACATCGCTCCAACCGGTCCCGGTCCAGTTTCACCCCGATCCCGGGCCCGTCCGGCACGCGGACACTGCCGCTGACCACGGGCATCGACTCGGTGGTCACATCCTCCTTCCACAGATGGCAGACGTTGACGTGGTCAATTTCTGCTTTTCTGACCACGGCCACTTCCTGGGCCAGAAACGCCTGGTTGATCGTTCCCCCTGACTGCTGGTACATGACGGGTGTGTTGGTCGCCTCGGAGATGGCCCCGACCTTCATGGCCAAGCCGATGGGGGCGTGCCCCGCCATGTAGCCGTCGACGATTCTCTCCACCATCAGGTCGCCGGGACCGTGGTGCAGGATGATGGGCAGGGCACATTGCTCCCGGAGCATGCGGTAGCCGTTCTCGTCGGATGCGGGAACCACATCCTCGAAGCGGCCGGCCACGGAAAAGCGCTCGAGCTCGGTCAGGATCGGCCGGATCGAGTAGTAGTCGGAATTGGCGTTGAAGTCGTAGTGGATCCTGAAACCGGGAGGCGCAACCTTCTGCATGGCTTCGGTCTGACGGATCACGTTCTGCACCTCGTCGACGTGATACTTCAGCCACAGGTAGCCGCGCCCCGCCGCCTCCAGCACCTCCTCGGCCATGGCCTCCGGCTCGCGGGACACCGACCACGCCGCCACCGGGATCCACGAACGCACCTTCGGGCCCATCAGCTTCCACGCCGGCAGCCCCAGGTGCTGGCCCATCAGGTCGTAGAGGGCGCAGTTGATGGCCAGGTCGGTGTCGGTGTTGATCCAGTCGAAGGGACTGGTGCCGATGTATTTCTCGCGTAGCGGGTCAGCGTCGCGGCCTGCTCCGACGCTCTCGCCGATCCCCTCGAGGCCGTCATCGGTATGCAGCACGAAGACGGTGCGGTACTGGAACACGTCGCCGTGGTAGCGCCGGATGGCGGCGGCGTTGAAGTCCTGGAAGGGTGGCTGGATGGTGTGTACTTCGAGGTCGGTGATCCGCATCTATTCTGCCTCGCCGCCGAGACCCAGCCGGCCCTCCTCCGGGCGCAGCGCTTCGATCACGAACTGGATGTGCTCTTCTATTTGAACACTGATCTCTTCAGCCCCTGCCAGGATATCCTCACGGTTCACGCCGCGGGCGAAGCCCTTGTCCTTCAGCTTCTTCTTCACGCTCTTCACCGTCAGGTCCATCAGGCTCCGTGAGGGCCGCACGAGGGCACAGGCCACGAGGAAGCCGCACAGCTCGTCCACGGCGAACAGCGTCTTGGCTACGGGTGATTCCCTTGCCACGCCCGTGTAGTGCGCATGACCCAGGATCGCCGTGCACAGCTCCTCGGGGTAGCCGCGGTCACGCAGCAGGGCCACGCCGTGGGCGGGATGCTCCTGGGTCGCCGACAGGGCGCCATTGGGAAACCGCTCGTAGTCGAAGTCGTGCAGCAGGCCGACGGTGGCCCAGGCTTCCTCGTCAGCGCCTGCCTGGCGGGCGCAGGCCCGCATGGCGATCTCGACGGCATACATGTGCTTGCGCAACGCCTCCGACTGGGTGTACTCGTGCATCAGATCGAGGGCTTCGTCGCGTGTCATAGACTCTCCGGGGGTGGTTGCTCGGCAAGGTAGTAGCGTCGTTTCGGGTCCTGCGGTCCCGTGCCGATCTCACGTACCAGCCCGCTGCCGACCATGCGGGCGAGCCGCGTGCGCGTGGCCCGTGGCGTGAGACTGATCTTCTTGGCGATTTCGCTCGTGGAACGCCCCTCGCCGCTCTCCAGGCAGGCGACGATGGACTGATCGGTGTCGTCGAGGCTTGGACGGTCCACCTGCGCGGTGTGCAAGGTGACCCGGAAACGGGTGGCCAGCTCCTCGAACAGCGGCGCCGCGAGCCCGGCCTCGTGGCAGGCGGCCGTCATGCGCTGGATGCCGCTGCCCCATTGCTCGATCAGGCCGAGAGCGTGGAAAACTCGGCCGATCACCCGGTTGCGAAGCTTCGACACACCGCGCGGCAGATCCTCGAGTGTGAGTCCGAAAGGGAGAAGGCCGGGGTTCTCGATCTCGAGCCGGTCGTCGAAGATAGACAGGCGCAAGGGCGCGCCGCGCTTGGCATAGTCCGTGTGGGCCACCGCGTTGATGAGTGCTTCGCGTACCGCCACCGGGGGCAGACTCCAGCGCTCCTTTCGGCGCACGGGACCGATCTCGGCGCCGTGCAATGCGTGCTTCTGCACGAAAGCGATCGCTTCCTCGACGGCGGGCACGGGCAGTGAACGGATCTCAGCGCGATCGACGATGCGGCTCTTGTCGGCGCCCTGGAAGCGTCCGACCTGGATCCAGGCATCGGGGAAATGCCGCTCGCGGTCCGTTCCGAACAGGATCATTCCTCCGACGGTCGGAACCTTCCGGCCTTGGTGGTCTGTGACGAGTCGCAAGGTCGCCAGGTCGCGTCGTGCGAGCTTTCGGACCGGGAGAAACGACTCGGAAGCGACTCGGAAGTCGATGGCTTCCGAGTCGAGTTCCGGCATGGGTTGCTCGTCGTAACCTTCACCCCGCGCGAAGCGGCGCAGTTCGTCGAGTAGCTCGGCGTCCGCACGACGATTGGTCGAGCCGACCCGAACGTAGGTTCCCCGCTCGGGCTCCTCGCGGGTGAAGTGGTGCGGCCGGCTGGGGCTGGGGTGGACGTGAACCGCCAGCACGTGTGTCCGACGCCATGGGAGAATGTCGATCTCCGGTACGAGCCGGGGATGGATCCGGTCGCTGACGAGATTGGCGAGACGCTCTTCCATGTCCAGCGCATCGGTTACGCCGCGCACGTGCCGGCTCCCGTCTTCTATGCCCAGGAGCAACGTCCCACCCGCCGTGTTAGCGAACGCCACGATCGTCTTGAGCACCCCGTCAGGAGAGGATAGGTCGCGTTTGAACTCCAGCGTCTTGCCTTCCGGACGCTTGAGGATGTCCTCCAGATCGGTCACGCTCAGAAGTATACTCGGAAGGGCCGCGACGAATCAAGCTTCCGAGTCGCTCGCCAGATCCCTCCGCGACCACGGCCAGCCGTGGTCCGGCGATCTACACCTTACGGGGCACGTCGGTGACCTTCTCCAGGTCAACCTGGCTCTCTCCCACCGCCAGCATGCCAACGAAGGACCGCGCCGTCGTCGGGTCGTTGGTGAACACGACACCACGGGAGATCCGCCCACCCCCCTCCGTCATCTCCAGTGGCATACGCTGTTGCAGATCCTCCGCCCACGCCGCGATGCTGGTGAAACCGGCGTCGATCACATCTTTCACGCGCACGATCCGCCACTGGGCGGTACGCTCTGCCAGCACGTGTTCGCCCAGCGCCAGCGCCAGCCGGCCCATCGTGTAGCGCGGGTTGACCTCGACGATCGGCTTCAGCCGCAGCGTCTGGGCGGCATCGCAATAAACGAAGGCGTCGATGCCGACGGGTCCTCGGTACTCTGCGGGCAACCGCGCCTGCAGCAGCCCGCCAAGACGAGCGCACAGCTCCGGCAGTCTGTCATTGTCGCCGCCATGAAGCCACCCGCGCACATCCGCGTCCAATCCGGCTTCAATCTCATGCACGAAGACACCCTGGAAACGACCCCGGTTGTCGGACAGAAAACGCCTCGTACCCAGAAAACAGATCGATCCGTCCTCGTCGATCTCGTACTGTGCAGACAGGTCGACGACGCGGTCGAGCCACGGTTCGACGACGACGGCGCCCGATTCTACCAGCGTCCGCCTCAGCCATTGCCGTTGATAGCCCTTGAGCTCGGCAGCGTTGACGACCATCTGCTGGCCGCCGGCAGCGCCGAAATCCGATTTGATGACGGCCCGTTGCCAGCCCGCCTCGAAACCCTCTGCAACGGTCCGCGCGACCGCCGACTCTTCCCGGCAGGTGATGCCGATTTCGTCGCGTCCGCACAACCAGCTGTCACCACCATCTGCGTGCAGATCATCGATGACCTCGGCCAGCCAGGCGGCGCTCCAGCTCTTCGAGTACAGCTGCCGGCGCGACTCGCTCCACAGAGCTGAGGGTGACGCGGTGCCGTCTGGCAGTTGGGCGGCCAGCGGCTCGAGGGCAGCCACGCTGTCCGGCGACCAGCCCCAGGGGTGCAGTCCGGCGATCCGTCGTTGCAGCAGTTCGGGAGGGGGATCGGACCCGGCATCCCAGGTGATGAGCTCCGGATCGGGCAACCCGGCGGCTTTCTGAGACTGCAGGAACTCCGTGGACGGCAACTCCGGCACGACCACGATATCGTCAGGCGACGCCAGCAGGGCCGGGACCAGGGCCAGGTCGTGGGCGAGGTCACGCAGACCTTCTGAAGGTGTGAAGGATGTACCCCGACCGGCCGTCAGATCGCAGAGGGGATTGAACCAGTAGAGGCAGGGGCGACGGCTGTGAGAGCTCGAGTGGGCCATGGGAGAGAAAGCTACGGCATCCCACCGGGTCCTGGATGTGACTTCCGGCCATCCCCTCGCGCTCCCCCTGTCGTTCGCCGATTATGTGGGGAGGAGGATCGTCCTATGCGCTGGGAACACCTGAGTTACAAAGCCTTCGGACCCGCCGTCCGCGACTGTGCCGGTGTCGGTGTCATCCCCATCGGTGTCATCGAGCCGCACAGTGCCCACCTGCCGTTGGGCACCGATTGCTTCGCCTCCCACCACATCGCCTGCGAGGCGGCCGCACGTGAGCCGGCCCTCGTCCTTCCCTCCTACCCGTGGGGGATCAACCATGAGGGCGCTCACCTGCCCGGCTCCATCGTCATCGAACGCGACCTCGTCTTCCGCCTGCTGCAGAACGTGTGCGACGAGATGGCCCGTCACGGCGTGAAGAAGATCGTCCTGCTCTCCGGTCACGGCGGCAACCGCTACGCCCTGCCCCTGTTCGTGCAGACCCTCGTCGAGAAGGAACGGGACTACGCCGTCTACTACGCCCAGCTGCCGGGCTTTGACGGCTGGAAGAACCTGAAGGAAGCCGACGACGACGGCCATGCCGGCGAGCAGGAAACGAGCATGATGCTGCATCTCGATGCCGATCTGGTCGACATGGAGGCCGTCCCCGACCCCTTCACCAATCAGGGAGGCAACGCCGAGTTGAAGCGGGCCGGCGCCTACTCACCCGTCGACTGGTATGCGATGTACCCCAACATGTACGTCGGTGACGCCGGCAAGGCGACGGCGGCCAAAGGCAAGGCCGTCTTCGATCACAGCATCGACGCCTTCGCAAAGCTGCTGGGAGCGGTGAAGGCGGATGAGATCACGGCCGAGCTGCTCACCCGGTTCAGGGAAGGGGTGAAGGCGCCGACGTCGCCCTACTGACCATGACCCTCCATGTCCGCATCGAAGTCGAGGACGAGATCTACTCGTACACACCAGCCGACAACGGCGCCGGGCCTCTGTGGTGCCACGGCTCCACCGTGGTCGCCCGGCGGGAGGATCATGTCTTTGTCGCAGGCCTGGAGACGATTGCGGAGCAGGTCCCGCTCAACAACACGCGCTGGCTGCTGTTCGATCGCCGGGACGACGGTGACTGGCGACTGCTGCATCGGGATCTGACGGGACGCACGCGCGAGCCCTCCCCCGTCGCCCTCGCAGGCGACGATCTGCTGGTCTCAGCCAATCCGACTCAGGCCGACCCCGGGGAATACGGCGGTCCGGCGACCCCGACGGTGTTTCGTTTCAACGCCCGGGACCCCGAGTCCGACCCCCAACTGGAACAGCCCGACTGGGAGGGTACACCCCCGTTCAGCGAACACTCCTATCGCACCGTCACCGCCGACTGCGAGAGTGAGGACGTGCTCTACATGCAGAACGAGGGGTACGAGATCGCCCACCTGTCACTGCGGCGCGGCGATGTGTGGCAGGCCCGCGGTCAGATTCGCTGGCCTCTCGGCAGCGAATACGACAGACCGCAACCCCTGCGCCTGTGCTACCCCAACGTCATGCTGCGCTCCGGGGCTGCCCACTTTCTCGGTGTAGGTGACATCGTCGAGCCGGTAGAGGAGTGGCGCGCGGCCAAGAAGCAGATTACCGGGCGCGACTGGGACTATGTCTTCCGGCGCTTGTTCTACGCCGCCTCTCCCGATATCGCTCGGGAGCCTTTCGGTGAATGGCTGGAGCTGGCCAACCGGGATGCCACGGCCGGCTCCACGCGCAACTGTGATCTCTGGGTCGACGCCAGGGGTGACGCCCATGTTCTCTGGATCGACGTCAGCACCGATGCCCGTATCCGTGACCAGTTCTTCCCCGGCACCGAGTTGCGGAATTCGCTGGAGTATGCGGTGGTGCGGGACGGCATGATCACAGCGCGCCACACGCTCGCCGCTCTCGGCGAGGACCAGGACGGGTCGCTCCCGACACAGGCTCGGATCCACATCACGCCTTTCGGTCTGCCCGCCGTGCTGGGCCAGTTCCAGCACGGCAACACCACGCTCTGGCGTCTGGCGCTGTTGGAAGCAGAACCGACGTGGGTCGACATCCCCTTTTCGCGGCCCATGACCGGCACCTTCCTGACCAACACGGTGCGCGGCGGCTCGGCTCCGAGTGATACCATCGACATCGTCGGCAGCGTGGCCGGGTCCGGCCTCGGGTACGCCCGACTGCGCGTGGAGCCATGAGCTCCACCATCGCCGGCTGGCGCCGCCCCTGGCTGGTCCTGAATGGGGCACGCGTGAACCGTGACCGCCCTGACCTGGACGGACTGCGACAGCAGGCAGACCCGGAAGCCTTCGTCTGGCAGATCCTGCCCCATGCGGCGCGCACCTTCTCCGCCTGTATCTCCTTGCTGCCGCCCCGCATCGCCCGTGCCGCAGCCGTGGGCAACCTCTACTGCCGCATTCTCGACACCTACGAGGACCAGCACCCCGATCCCGCCTCGCGGGAGGCCGCCCTGCGGGCTTTCGCCACGCGCCTGGACACCACCCCGCCCACACCGGCGCCACCTATCCCGAACGCCTTCCAGCAGGATGCCCGCGACGCCACACACCTGCTGCTCGTCGAACGCTGCGATATGGTGGACCGCGTCTTTCTCACTCTCGACGAAGGACAGCAGCAGGCGGTACGAAGTGTCGTCACCGCCATGGCCGAGGGCATGTGCTGGTCCTCCCGGGTCTTCGTCGAACAGGACGGCGTGCTGGCGGACGAGGCCCAGCTGCTGCGCTACTGTCGCAACGTCATCGGCCACCCCGTCGTCTTCGTCATGCATCTGCTGCGCGGCGACCACCTGCCCGCTGAGTTGACCGAGCACGCCATGGTCGTTGGGGAAATGGTACAGCTGGCCAACATCACCCGCGACATCGAGAAGGACCTGCAGCGCGGTGTCGCCTACCACCCGGACCTGCGCTCCCAATTGAACGGCAACCCGCAGGATCCGGCCCTCATCCGCCGGGCACGACTCGAGTTTCTGCGCCTCGCCCTGGCCAGGGTACCCGCATACCTGCGCATCGTCGAGGCCATCGACTTCGACCGCATCAGTACGACGCGTGCGTCGGCACTGCTGATGCTCCTGTTCACCGATCGCCACTACCGCGGCTGCGCCCGTCGTCTTGGCCTACCGTCCTGGTCGGGAGCCGACAGCTGGCCGGCGCTGCTGCGACAGACCCTGCCCGCCGTCGTCTCGCCACACTACACCCGCAGGATGCTGACTCGCGTGCAGGAGAACTTCCTGGGCGCTCTCCGTGAAAGCGAAGCACACGCGTGAGCTCCGACTTCGAGCGCGAATGGCGGCGCAAGGTGCGCCGGGTGCGTGGTTCCGATTTCTGGCACACCGTGTCCTGCCCGCCACAGGCCCGGATCGAGCCGGCACGGCAACGCCCACGTCGTGGCGACGTTGCCATCGACAGCGCCTGGTCACTGCAGCTGGAGGGTGATGTCAGTACCGGCGGACCGGCCACACGCGGTGTCGAGGATCTGCGCCACAGCCTGGCACGCCGACTCGGCCTGCGTCTGCGGCGGGGTAGCGCTGCCTGCCCACGCCTTGTGTTTCGCCTGCAACCGGGACGAAAACCCGTGGATCGCTGGTCGGGGCGCTTCCGTCTGCACGTCACCCGCAACTGCGTCGAGATCGTCGCACCAACCGAGGCCGCGTTGCTGCGCTCCAGTCTCTGGCTGTCCAACTACTTCAGCCTGCGGCGCAACGCCCACTTGTCTCTGGGACGTCGCCGGATTCAGCCCTCCGTGGACCTGCATGTCGGCGCCGATCTGTGGGGCGGGTTCTGCACCACCCAGGGCTGGATCCACGGACGCGAGAGGGACGACAACTTCCTCGAACTGGCTCGCGTCGGCGTCAATGCCGTGCCGATCATGACGCTGCTCGAAGACTATCTACTACCCGGCGCGGATGGCCTCGCGCAACTGGGCCATCCCGATGCGGGAAGGAACCGCCGGCGCCTGAAGAAGCTGGCGCGCGCCGCCGCGGCCTGCGGTGTGCACATCATGCTCATGGGTTACAACCCCAAGCTCGAGCCCGATCATGCACTGTTCCGACGACGGCCACGCTCCCGCGGCGCCCTGCAGGCTGGCGGTGCGTTCCGTACGCTCTGCACGAGCGACCCGACGACCCGCCGTTTCCTCGCCGATGCCTGGGCCTCGCTCTTTGCCGACATCCCTGAGCTCGGCGGCATCATCGCCATCACCGGCGGCGAGGGCTTCTACCACTGCTTCATGCGCAGTGCGGACCGCGCTGCAGATTGTCCGCGATGTGGCCGGCGTCACGGACCGGAGGCGGTGGCCGAGCTCGTCAATGATGTCGCCCGCAGCATGCACAAGGCCCAACCCGAGGCCCGCCTCACCACCTGGCCGTATTCGTCCACCCACTGGTCCGGGGACCGGGATCAGGACGACTACATCGCCGCCCTCGATCCCGGGCACGTCATCTTCCAGACCGAGATCGACAAGGACTCCGTCGACTGGCGTGAGGCCGGTTATGCCAAGGACTGCTGGGACTATTCCATGAGCCGGGTCACGCCCAGCGACCGGTGCCGGCGCCAGCGCTCGTTGTGCCGCAAGGCTGGTCTGCCCTTCAGCACCAAACTCGAGATCAACACTTCGATAGAATGCCTCAACGTACCCTACCTGCCGACACTCGAGAACCAGCGGGCCATCTGGGAGAACGCCCGCCGGCTGCGGCCCCAGGCCATCCACTCACGGTGGCTCTTCGACGGCGCCAGCAAGTCGCCTTCCGAAGAGCTCGGTTACTGGTCGATCTGGGGTAAGGGCACCGAGTTCGAGGATCTCGATCATACGCTGACGGCCATCGCCGAGCGTGACTTCGGGCGCAAAGCCGCCCGCCGTGTGCGCCGCGGGTGGGCGTTGTGCTCCGACGGGATGCGCCACCATCCCCAACTCGACTACTACAAAGGTCCGTTCTTCGTCGGCCCCGGCCAGCCGCTCGTGCTGGATGGTGCCAGTGCCGACCTGCCGGGGAAAGCGCCCGAGTCACTCGACGAGGCCTTCTTTGGTGTGTTCTACTGGCAGTGGGAGAACGCCGTTACGAACGACACCACTTCCCTGATCGAGAAGAGGCCGCTGTTCTATGCCCGCCCCTTCTTCCGTGCCCTGGCCCGTCGCGGCCAGCGACGCGGACAGGACGTAGCCCTGGAAGAGCTGCGGGAGCTGGCTCGTCTGTGGGAGAGAGGCGCGGTGCAGATCGAAGCCGCCGGCGTTGATGTACTCCGCGCCGGACGGTCACGTTACCGCCGTGAGGTCACCCTCGCCCGTTTCCTGGCGCTGACGTGGCGCTCGGCCGCTCGCGTCGAGGAGTTTCTGCGCCTGCGCGACACCGTACACGAGCACTCCGGCCGGCTGTGGGTTCGTGCCGGGCATGTCCGCGAAAACCTGCGCGACGTGGACCGCATGGAGCAGGTGGCGCGGGAGGAGCTGAAGACCGCCAGACAGGCGTTGCGACTGGTGGCTGACACGGACTATCTGGACCTGTCCCTGCGCCTCGACATGGGCACCGTGTCGACGGAGCAGATCTTGCAGGCCAAGGTGATCCAGGTTGAAGACCTGTTGGCTCGTCGCCTGCCCGAGTGGCGGGAGCAGCTGCAAACCTGGTAGGTCCGATGAGCACCGGTCACATCTTCTCCGCGGTAGCCGACACCTACGACCGGTATCCACGGCAGTTCTCCCCGGCTCTCTACGAACGGATCGCCAGCTTGTGTCCGCCCACCCCGGACACGTGCGTGCTGGACGTGGGTTGCGGCACCGGCACGACCACGTACGTCCTGGCGGAGAGCTACCCTCGGACCCTTGGCCTCGAGCCTTCTGCAGCGCTGCTGCGTCACGCATCCTCGCGGGATGGGGCCATCCTCTGGCTTCAGGGCATCGCCGAGCAGATGCCGCTGGCCGACCACGGGTTCGATCTCATCACGGCGGCGCAGGCCTTCCACTGGTTCGATGGTGACGTGTTTCTTGCCGAAGCCCGGCGAATCCTCAAACCCGGGGGCACGATCGCCCTGTTCTGGAAAGGCCCCGAGCGTGGTGAGCCGTACCGGAGGCTGCTGGAACGGACCATCGACGAGCGCCTCCACGTGAGCAAGCTCAGGACCCCTCTTGCCGATGTCGAACAGTCGCTGTCCGCCTCTGGACTCACCAACGTGCGGATGCAGGAGTTCGTATTCGACATCGAGTGGACGGTGGAATCCTATGTGGGATCCGTCAGCAGCACCTCGAGGATGGCCCAGCTGGATGAAGAGCAGAGGGCACAGCTGATCCCGCATCTGCGCGCCGCGCTCCTTGAGGAAACGGGTCAGGATCGGTTCACGGAGCGTAACGTCGCCAGCCTGTTCACGGCGAGAAACCCCAGTTGAGACGGTCTGCATGAGGCCGCGGATCCAGGGTTGCTCCCGGTCGCTCGTTCGTCCACTTTCCAGCCGCCGCAACACCCTCCCTCTCTGTCCGAGGCTCCCATGAAGATCAAGTCCATCGAACTCACCCACCTCGACGTTCCCTTCACCGCCCACACCGACCTGCACATGAAGTACTGGCTGCCCCACTGGCGCATCGTGCAGATCTGCAGGCTGACCATGGACAATGGGGTCGTCGGCTTCGGCGAGACGATCCCCAACTACACGTGGTCGAAAGTGCCCGAGGATGTCGAGGAGCGAATCGTCGGCCAGGAGGCGGCCAGCCTGTTGTGGGACGACAGCGTCGGCGCCGGCGTGCAGATGGCCCTGTTCGACGCCGTGGGCAAGCACGAGAACGTGCCCGTCCACCAGCTGCTGGGGAGCCAGATCCGCGATCATGTACCCCTGTCCTGGTGGGGGATGGACATGCCGCCAAAGGACTGGGCAAGACAATGCTCGGATGCAGTGAAAGCCGGCTACATGTCGGCCAAGCTGAAGGCCCGCACCTGGTATGACCTGCACGCTGCCATCCAGGCCATCATCAAGAGAGTGCCGCCGCAGTTCAAGCTAGATTTCGACTACAACGGCACCCTCGACAACGCCGCCAACGCCGTGGAGCACCTAAAGTCCCTGGAGCGCTATGAGCAGGTGGCCATGATCGAGTCGCCGATCCCGCAGGGCGACGTGGCCGGCAACCGGCATATCCGGGAGCGCATCAACCGCCCGGTGGCCATGCACTTCGGCCAACCTCCCATCGCCACCACCATGAACCAGGACGTGGCCGACGGCTTCGTCGTCTGTGCCGGCGCCTCGGCGATCCGGTCGCAATCGGCCATCACCAACGCCGCCAACAAACCCTTCTGGCTGCAGCTGGTGGGCACCGGAATCACCACCACCTGGGCGGCGCACCTGGGTGCCGTCTGCCCCGAGGCCAAGTGGCCGGCCATCACCTGCATGAACATCTGGAAGGAGCAGCTCATCACACCGAAGATCGAGCTGCGCGGTGGCTTCCATGCGGTGCCGGTGAAATCCGGCCTCGGTGTCGAGCTGAACGAGAGACTGGTGAAGAGATACACCGTGGACTACGACTGGGTCGATGCCCCGCGCCACGTTTACCGCTACTCTCGCGCCAGCGGCGAAGTTACCTACTTCGGCTGCAACAAGCAGAACCTCCATGGCATCTATCCGCGGGCGGCCATGCCCGTCAGCGAGGCCGGCTCGCAGTGCGTGCCGGTGGAAGACGACGGCTCCAAAGCCTTTGCGAAGATCTGGGAGGCCGTGCAGGACGGGGCGACGCTGCGGCGGCGGGAGGGGAGTACGAAGTCCAGGAAGGCCTCGAAATAGGGCCCGGCATCTCTTCGTGTCCTGTGGCCGATGATGCGATCCCTGCTTCTCTCACTACTGCTCGCGCCTGTGGCGATGGCCTCGGCCCAGACCGGCGCTACACTGGCCCGACTGGCCGTCCGGGTCGATCCCCAGCATCGATCCGAGTTCCACGCGCTCTTTGAGGAGTCGATCCGCCCCCTGCTGCTCCGGCACGGCGTGGTCGAGGTGGGCGATGCCGGTCGCCCGACGGTGGACAGCACTTACTGCCGCGTGCTGCGGGTCGCGGCTCCCGAGGCCATACCCACGTTGCGGAAGTCCCTGTTCTTTGCCCCCGCGTGGCTGTCCCTGGTGGACTCCACCACCGGCCGCTTCGGTGTGATCGACGATGACATCTCGTTGCGCCTCTACAGCACCCCTGCCATACCGACGTATCGATCCCTCGTGGGCACGGGCGTTCGCCAAGGGCTCTGGCACAACTTCGGCGTGACCGATGGCCTGCCCGCCGGCGGCGTCCATCGGATGGTCCAGGACGCGGACGGGATCATGTGGCTGGCAATGGAGACCGCCGGCCTGTGCCGTTACGATGGTCAGGAGTTTTTCTGCTACGGCGAAGGAAGCGGCCTGCCAGGCAATGACGTCTCTGACCTCCGGCTTGGCGCCGATGGCGATCTGTGGCTCGAAGTTACCTCGTATCCCCTCGGGGAGGGCCGTCCTCTCAGCTTCGTGCGCTTCGACGGAACGGCGTTCCACGTCTACACGGCGGCGGACGGTGTACCCGATGACTGCAGTTTCATGGCGGGGAGTTCGGCAGACGTGTGGCTCGTCTCGCCACAGGCCGGACCGCTGCGCTGGAACGGCGAAAGCTGGACGACGGCAGAATGGGCGAGAGAGATCTGGCCACGCATTCGCGCCGCCGAGACGCCCTCGGAACTCGGTTCGTACTCATTCTACATGGATCGTCGTGGCGCACTCTGGCTCTCGACACGCCTGCGCTTGCAGCGGGCCATACCAGGACGGCTCGAGGAATGGCCCCGGCCACCGACAGCCCCCGCCTGGTCCATCTACGAGGACAGCAGAGGCGCGATGTGGTTTGGCCTCCACGGAGGAGGGGTTGCCAGACTCGACTCCAATGGCTGGATGTCACTGTCGGCGCAGGACGGTCTGACGCCCGGTATTCCTGCCCACATGTCCGAAGATCGCAACGGCCACCTCTGGTTTGCCACCTATGGTGCTGCTGGCGTCAGTCGCTGGGATGGCGAGAGGTTGCATGTGCACGACACGCGAGAAGGCCTCATCAACAACCAGGTCCGCCACATCCTGGAGGACCGGGAAGGCCATCTCTGGTTCTCCACGATCGAGGGCATCAGTCGTTACGATGGTGTGCATCTCATGCACCTGACGACGTCCGAGGGCTTGCCAAGCAATGGTGTGATGAGCGCCGTTGAGGACAGTCGTGGCAACATGTGGTTCGGCACCTTCCACGGCAGTGTCACCCGCTACGATGGTAGCAGACTGAAGTCCTTTGCCATCGGTCCCCGGATGTCAACTGTATGGTCGGTCGCCGCCGATGCCGACGGCGGAGTGTGGGCTGCCAGATCCAGCCACGATTCGTCGGCTGTCGTTCGCATCCGGGATGACGAGGTGGTGACCTTTGACAGGCAGCACGGCGTACCTGAGGACGGTCCCTACGACATCCTCGCCGACGCCGACGGCCTGTGGCTGACCTTTGGCCGTACCTTTCCCGGTGGTCTGGTCCGCTTCGATGGAGCCGAGTTCTCGACCCTGAGCCTGATGGACGGCCTGCCAGGCGACAGACTGCAGTCGCTGCACCGTGATCGTGACGGCAAACTCTGGATCGGCATGTTCGCCGGGGGGGTTGCCCGTTACGATGGCGACTCCTTCGAACACCTCGGGACTGCCGACGGTCTCGCCCACGAGTCGGTTTGGTCCATCCTAAGCGACAGCGCCGGAGCCCTGTGGTTCGGTACCTTCGGCGGCGGAGTGAGCCGCTTCGACGGACGGGAGTTCGAGACCTTCGACCGCAACAGAGGTCTGGCCCACGACTACGTGCTCTCGATCATGGAAGATCGCCTCGGTCGACTCTGGTTCGGCACCTTCGGCGGCGGTATCAGCGTCTACGACGGGCTCGTGTTCCAGACGATCTCCAGGCGCGATGGTCTGCTCAACAATGCTGTCCATGAGATCGTCGAGGACAGCCGCGGCGACTACTGGATCGCCACAGAGGGCGGCGTCAGTCGTTACCGGCCTTCGCGCACGCCGCCCCGAGTGCAGATCGCCAACATCATCGCCGAGCGCGCCCACGGCGCGGCGCGGCAACTGGAGATCGACGACACGCAGGACCTCGTCATATTCGAGTTCCGTGGTCGCAGCTTCACCAGCCATCCCGATCAGATCGTCTACGTCTGCCGCCTTCTGGGGTACGACGACGAGTGGCACTTCCAGCGCGAGCCACGGATGCAATATGACGACCTCGGCCTAGGCGAGTACTCCTTCGAGGTGCGGGCCGTCGACCGCGACCTCAACTATTCCGAGTCCGCATCGGTCCGTCTCACCGTGATCCCGGCGTACGGGCGGTGGAGCCTGGTGGCCGTGCTCGTCATCACCCTGGGCCTGGTCGGCCTGCAGGGCCGACGTCTCGTACATCGAAACCGCGGGATACGGGAGGCCAATCAGCAACTCAGTCTCAGCAACCGTGAGCTGAGCCATGAGATGGAACGGCGGGAGCGGGTCGAGGCGGAACGCACGCGCCTCGATGAGCAGCTCGAACACCTGCGCTTCCTCGACCGGCTGCGTGGCAGACTGGAGGGGCTGCGGGTTCCCTCGGAGATCGTCGAAGTCGCGGGTCAACATCTGCTCGAGGTCATGGCCAGCACGGCCGGGGGGGCCGTCCGTATCGTGCTCGATGGCTCCGATCACGCCCTTGGCGACGCTTCCGCATCACTCCATGTGTACGAGACCACTCTGCGTTGGGGTGATCGCGATCGAGGGCGCCTGCAGCTGCATTCTGCAGTCGCACTGAGCGAGTCCCAGCAGCGGGCCCTCGTCGACGAGACGGCAGCCCAGATCGTCAGGGCACTCGAATCCCAGGAATTGTCGGCCCAGCTGCTGCAGTCGGCGCGGCTCGTGTCCCTGGGACAGATGGCAGCTGGCGTAGCCCACGAGCTGAACCAACCCCTGAGCGCCATCTCCACCGTCGCCGGTGATCTCAATCTTCGACTCAAGGACGGACACGACGTCGAAGATACCCGCGTGCAGGAGATGATGGAACGCGTGCTGGCCATGGTGGATCGCATGGCGGGCACGATTGGTCATCTGCGCGTTCTCTCCAGGGATTCGGCCCAGTCACCGGGAGAACCTCTGGACCTGAACGGGGTCGTGCACACGTCCCTGCAGGTCATCGGCGTGCAGCTGGCCAACCACGCGATCGAGCTCGAGCTGGATCTCGAACCCTCGCTGCCATCGGTGCACGGCAGAGCGAACCAGCTGGAACAGGTCTTGCTCAATCTGCTGGCCAACGCCCGTGACGCCGTGGACGAGCTCGCGGCCACCGAGCCCGAACACCGGAGGAAGATTACCGTGCGCACCAGACTCGCCGACGATTCAGAAGTCGTCCTCGAGGTCGAGGACAACGGGACCGGCATCGACGGCGCACAGCTTGGCCGGATCTTCGATCCCTTCTTCACAACCAAGGAGGTGGACCGCGGAACCGGTCTCGGGCTCTCCATCTCCTACGCCATCGCCCACGATCACGACGGCCGGCTGGAATGCCGGAGCCAGCAAGGCGTGGGCTCCGTCTTCCGCCTGCTTCTCCCTCTGCACCAACCCTCGTGAGCGCCACCCCCGACTTCCAGCTGCGCATCCTTCTCGTCGTCGACGATGCCGATGTGCGCGAGACCCTGGGAGAGTCCCTGCGGGGTCAGGGACACGCCGTGGTCTTGGCGGAGAGCGGCCATGCCGCCCTCGAGCGCCTGACGGAGAGTCCCATCGACATCGCCATCACCGACATCCGCATGCCAGGCATGGACGGCTTCGCCCTGCTGGGCGAGATCCGTGAGCGCTTGCCTTCGGTGGAGGTCATCGTCGTCACCGCCCACGGCGACGTGGACAGCGCCGTGCGCGCCCTGCGTGACGGCGCCTTCGACTACTTCACCAAGCCCTACAACGTCGAGGACATCGCTGCCGCCCTGCGCCGCACGGCGCGCTTTGCCGCCCTGCGACGCGAGAACGAGCGCCACCGCGAGCGCTGGGAGCGCCAGCAGGGCGAGCAGAGGCATCTGTATGGTAAGGCGGCGATCCTCGGTGAGAGCGACGCAATCCGGCAGGTACGGGAGCAGATCGCCCAGGTCAGCGAAACCGACACGACAACGGTTCTGATCCGGGGTGAGACGGGCACCGGCAAAGAGCTGGTGGCTCGAGCCGTCCACTACGAGAGCGCTCGCGCCGAAGGTCCTCTGGTCACGGTGGACTGCACCTCACTGCCCGAAACCCTGGTGGAGAGCGAGCTTTTCGGACATGTCCGCGGCGCCTTCACCGACGCCCGGGACCCGCGCCAGGGGCGATTCGAGCAGGCCCACGGGGGCACCCTGTTTCTCGACGAGATCGGCGATATGCCGGCCAACGTGCAGATGCGGCTGCTGCGCGTCCTGGAGGAACGCAACGTCCGCCCCCTTGGCGGATCGACAGACATCCCCGTCGATGTGCGCGTCATCTCGGCGACCAACCGTGACCTGCCGCAGGGCGTGGAGGCCGGAGACTTTCGCCGTGACCTCTACTATCGACTCAATACCTTTGCCATCTCTCTTCCGCCGCTGCGCGAACGGCCGGAAGATATACGCCCCACAGCTCTCCACTTTCTCACCCGCTTCGCAGGTGAGCAACGGAAAGCCATCGCCGGACTCAGCTCTGAGGCGTGGTCGGCGCTGGAGTCCTACAGCTTTCCGGGGAATGTGCGCGAGCTCCGCAACCTCGTGGAGCGGGCCGTACTCGTGTGTCGGGGGGAGCAGATCGGTATCCATGAGCTGCATTTCGACGGCAAGCCACCGTCGATCGCCAGCGATGCTCCCGATCTGAATCTGCCCGCTGCGGAGCGTTCCCTGATCCTCGCGGCCCTGGAGCGAGCCGACGGCAGCAAGGCAGAGGCCGCACGCCTCCTGGGGATCAGCCGGGATTCGCTGCGCCGACGGCTGGAGCGCCAGGGAATCACCTGAACAGACGCGCGATCTGACACGGTCGGGCCGCGCGGATTGACACACTTTCTTTGCACGTGGGCGTGAGAAAGAGGGCGCTCAGCCCTGTTTCTCACGGAGGCAGTCCTCTGAAACGGCCTGGCAAGGCCTTTGCCAGGCCGTTCCTATGGCCAGGCCATCCGCTCTTCTCGTCCGCCTCTGCTCTCTGCTCCTGCTGGTCACCTTCCAGGCTCAGGCTGCGGTCATCACCTGGGATGACGGGGCCGGCGACAGCAACTGGAACAGCGCGCTCAACTGGGACACCGACACCGTTCCCGGGGCCGGGGACGATGCTGTCATCAACTTCGGCGGGGGCCTCGTCGTCACCGTCAACACCGCCGAGTCCGTCAACAGCGTCACCTGCAACGATGCACTGACGCTCTCGGCGAACACGCTGACCATCGCCGCCGCTTCGACGATCAATGACTTCTCACAGAGCGGAGGTACACTGAACGGGGCGGGTACGGTGACCCTGACAGGTACCGCTACATGGACGGGTGGAACGCAGTCGGGTGCGGGCAACACGACGGTGCAGTCGGGTACGACGCTGACGATCACGGCGGCGGCCAATGCCACGCTCGACACACGCTCGATGACGAACGACGGCACCATCGTCTTCATCGGCGCCAGCTCCTACTACCTCAACAACGGCGCCGCCCTCACCAACAATGCCGGGGCCACCGTCGACATCCAGGGCACGGCGGTCAATCTCTTCCCCCTGGCCGGTACCGGATCGATCGACAATCAGGGCACCTTCCTCAAGTCCAGCAGTGCCGGCACCTCCATCGTCACCGTCTTCTTCGACCAGACTGGCGGCAGCCTCGACGTGCAGATCGGCACCCTCAATCTCGTCGGCACCGGATCCCACTCCTCCGGCACCTGGACCGTGGCCGCGGCCACCACCCTCGGCTTCACCGGGGCCACCCATACTTTCACCGGCACCCACAGCGGCGTCATCTCTGGCACTCTCACGGCCTCCACCACTTTCACCGTGGCCACCGCCGCCACCTTCAACTTCACCGGCAACGGGCTGTCGTGGACGGCGGGCACGTGGAATGGTGGCGGCACACTGACCAACGACGGCACCATCACCGCCACCGCCGCCGCTTCAGCCACCCTCGATGCCGCCACCACGCTGACCAACAACGGCACCGTCGATTTCATCGGTACCAGCTCTTTCTACATCAGCAACTCCTCCGTCCTCAACAACACCGCCGCCGCCACCCTCGATATCCAGAATGACCTCACCCTCTGGCAGCTGGCCGGGACCGGCACGGTGACCAATGCCGGAACCCTCCTGCGTTCGGCAGGGGCGGGAACCGCGACCGTGCAGGTGGGACTGACGAACACAGGCACAGTGGATGTCGATACCGGCATTCTCAGTTCCACGGGAGTCTTCTCCAACTTCGCCGGCACCACCCTCACCGGCGGCACCTACGACATTGCCGCCACTTTCCGCTTCACAGGCGCCGACATCGTCACCAACGCCGCCACCATCATTCTCGACGGCGCCGGCTCGGCGATTCAGGACGGGGGTGCCACCGACGCCTTCACCAACTACGCCACCAACGCCGCCGGTGGCAGTCTCGAGTTGCGCAACAGCCGTAACCTGACCACGCCGGGGCGCTGAGCAATGCCGGCTCGGTCACCGTGAACTCCGGTTGCACTCTCACGGCCACGGGCAACTACACGCAGACCGCCGGCACCACCACGCTCGTCGGCGGCACCCTCACCGCCACCACCGCCGACGTTCAGGGGGGCACCCTCACCGGCACGGGGACGATCAGCGGCAATCTGTCGAATGCCGGGCAGCTCACCGTCAGCGGTACCTCGGCAACGGGCTCTCTGGGTGTTACCGGCACCTTCACCCAGACCGGTGCCGGGGCCACCGACATCGAACTCGGCGGCACCGGCGCGGGCACGACGTACGACCAGCTCGCCATCACCGGCGTGGCCGCCCTCGACGGCACGATCAACGCCACGCTCACCGGCGGCTTCACGCCCACGCCGGGTGACGCCTTCCTCGTGCTCACCTTCGGATCGAATGCCGGCACCTTCGCCACTGAGAACATCTCCCTGGGTGGCGGTCAGACTGTGGCGAATTACAACGCCTCCGACCTGACTCTCGATCACAGCGGGGACATCGTCGAAACCACCACGGCCTTCGGACTCTCCGGCTCCGGCAGCGCCGCCTCGGGCGGCGAGGTCCTGCTCTTCGGCATCGGCCTCACCGGGGATGGCGTCGGGACTGTGACCTCCGTCGATGTCACACTCTCCGACCTGACCTCTGCCACCGGCCTGAGCCAGGCTGACCTGGGCGAGCTCCGGCTCTATTCCAGCAGCGACGCTGCCCTGGGCGGCGACAGCCAGCTCGACTCCAAAGCCTCGGGCTCTGTCAACATCGGTAGTGCTACCAGCCTCTCCGCCAGCGCCGATCTGATTCCCTTCGGGACGGAACGGTTCTATCTCGTCTCCGCGGTGGTGGCCACAACGGTCACCGACGAACACGCTCTGCGGCTGGGTTTTGCTGCGGGTGACGTCTCCACCAGCCTCGGGGGGCGTGGCACCTCGGTGGTGGCCGCCGACGCGGACAACATCACGATCGATGTCGTGGCCACTCAACTGGTGGTGGCCACCAACCCCGCGGACAGCCGCGTTGTGGACGGCGATGACGAGGTTGTCAGCGGCATGGCCTTCCAGACCCAGCCGGCCGTGGCGGCGCGCGACGCCAATGGCAACACCGATCTCGGCTTCGGCGACAACGTCACCGCCAGCCTCACCGGTGGCAGCGGCAGTCTCGCGGGCACCACGTCTGCGTCGGGAGCCAACGGTTCGGCCACCTTTGCCGACCTCGGGTACACCGCCGCCACGGATGGCGAGGCCTTCACGATCCAGTTTGACGATGCCGTGGGTGGCGCCGAGGGTGATCTGCCCGCCGTCAGCACCGCGGGCCTCTCCGCCGATGCCGTGGCCTCGCTCCTCGCCTTCGTCCAGGGTCCGAATCCGACCTCTGTGGAGACCGGTCAGGACTTCGCCGCCAGCGATGTCACCGTCGCCGCACGTGACACGGACGGGATGACCGATTCGGACTACGCCACAGCGATCACCCTCGCTGTCGGCAGCGGCAACGGTACCCTGAGTGCTGCCCCGGGTACCAGTGTCACGCCGGCGTCGGGAGTATCCAGCTGGACCACTCTCAGCTACTCGGCTGCCAGTGGCTTCCTGACGTCAGCGACGAGCACTGCTGTCACCGTGTCCAGCCCGCCTGCCACGTCTTCGAGCAGCAGCGAGGAGTCATCTTCGTCTGAGTCTTCGCCTTCATCATCGTCCGGCTCTTCGGGGTCCTCGGGCGAGCCAACTGCTGCGGTGGTGCTCTCCGGACCGACAGCGATCAACTTCGGTGACGTGATCCTGGGATCATCGACATCCCGCTCTTTTACGATTACCAATGACGGCAGCCAGTTCGCCTCCGGCGTCACTGCCAGCCTGCCGGCTGCACAGGCGTCTGCCATCTTTCTGGGTCGGTCCTCCCTCAGTCTGGCCTCGGGTGCTTCCATCAGTACGGAGATCATCTACTCTCCAACTGTACCGGGAGAGATGTCCACTATCCTGTCGGTGTCCGGCCCTGGCAGTTCGGTGTCCATTCAGCTCTCCGGACGCGGTCTGGCAGCCGGGCCGCTGGCCAGCCTGAGCACGGATCGACTCGACTTCGGCTCGGAGCCCTTGGCAGTGGCGTCAGAGCTCACTCTTGTCGTGCACAACCTGGGAATGGGGGATCTGGAGATCGCTGAGGCCACGACGAGCAGCGACGTGTTCACCGTCGGGCCGCAGAGCTTCACGGTGGCGTCGGGCAGCAGCCAGACCGTCGCCGTCATGTTCGACAGGTCCGCGCCCGGGCTTGTCCTCGATACGCTGCGCCTGGTCGCCGGGGACAGCGGCGATCTCGTCTCCGTGGCCCTGTCCGGGCGGTCAGAGGCGGCCATCCTGGACGCCATCATCGACACTCTCGCCTTCGATGGCAACCCGTCGTCTCTGCCGATGGTCGGCGAGAGCATGTCTCATGCGATCCAGGTCAGCAACTCCGGAGACCTCCCTTTGGAAATCGCCGAGTTGGCCCTCGATCCGCCGTTCCAGGCGACCATCACCAGTCTGACAGTCGCGCCGGCGCAGACCGCTGAGATCGAGATCACCTACGCTCCCACTGCCGCCGGACTGGACACCGCGTCTCTGCGAATTCGCTCCAACCACTGGACCGGCCAGGACGCCGTCGTCGTCATCTCGGCTGGCACGTTCGGTCTCGTGGGATCCCGGATCTCTCTGCCGGACAGCCTCGATGTGGGTTCGGTGCTCGTCGGCGAGTCCCTCTCTTCGGCGATCACCATACAGAACCTGGGCAATCGCGAGCTTCGTCTGCTCAGCGTCGATCTCGAGGGGTCTGGCTTCTCCCTCTCCGGGCCCGAGGGTAACATCGCTCCGGGTGCTGAAGCCTCGCTGGAGGTCTTGTTCTCACCAACGTCGGGCGGACTGCAGTTGGCCACAGCCACCCTGGGCACAGACGATCCGCTACGACCGAGCGTGCTCCTCTCGCTCACCGGGCGAGGGAAGAGCACGGTCATCGACTTCAGTGGCGACGGGGTGGTGGACTTCGGCGATTTCTTCCTCTATGCCGAGGCCTTCGGCAGCCATAACCCGGAGTTCGACCTCACGGGAGATGGACTCGTCGACTTCGATGATTTCTTCGTGTTTGCCGATGCCTTCGCCGCGGTGGGAAGCGGCCGCAGAGCCGCCCTGGGCGAATACGCCCATCACTATCTCGGACTGCCGCGGCGCCCTGCCCTCGGGACGGGGTACCCCAATCCCTTCAACAGCACCGTCGTCATCCCCTTCCGCCTCTCTGCCCCTGCAAGAGCCTCCCTGCGAGTGTACGATATCGCCGGACAGCGGATCCGCACTCTGGTCGATGCTCGGCGTTCTGCCGGCAACCACGTGGTGGTCTGGGATGGACGAGACGGCACCGGCAAGCCAGTCGCCAGCGGAGGCTATCTGATCGTGCTGCGGACAGAGGATGCCGTGCACGCCGCAAAGCTCGCGCTGATTCGTTGAGCCATGCCGGTCAAACCCATGGATATCCTGGTCGTCGACGACGATGAGGCCTGCCGATCAGAACTCGAGAGGCTTCTTTCTGGCCATGGTCACCGTGTCCATTGCGCCAGCGATGTGAGCACGGCGTTGAGACTGGCAGACTCGCTGTCTCCCCAGTTGATCATCAGTGATGTCAATCTGCCCGGTCCGTCTGGGATCGACCTGCTTCGATCGCTGAAGAGCTCGGACTCGGGCGTGGCCGTCGTCCTCATGACCGGAAACAGCGAAGCCGCCGATACTGCGGCAGCATTCCAGCTCGGTGCCAGCGGCTTCCTGCAGAAGCCGGTGCGTGCAGAAGCTCTACTGGACGGCATCAGACGCCTGCAAAAGGCCTGAATGCCTCAACGGTCACACAGGCCATGCTCGGATTGACGAAGTGCTTTGACGAAGTATGGTTGCGACTCACCTGGATCTACGCCGCGCCGGGGGCGCCTCTGCCTGGCTACAGGTCGATGATCATGCCGTCATGGGCGAGCAGGATACCTCTGCCAGCCAGCTCGTCAACGATCTCGTCGTGTGGTGGCACATGAACGAGACTGATATGCGAGCCGACGATGGTCGTGGCCTCGGTGAAGACGCCCGATTGGCGGAAGCTGGCCACCGTCTGTTCCAGCATGGCGAAGTTCTGGTGCCCCGACTGGGACGGATCGATCTCGCGTGGTCCGAAGGTGGCATCCAGCACGGCCAGATCGAAGGTGAAATCCGCGAGCAGTTCGACGGTCTCCGGCATGGGGCGTGACGAGTCGAGTCCATAGAAGATCGTCCTGCCGTCGCGTTCGATGATATAGTTCAGAGCTCGCTGTTCGAGCACCATGATCTTCTTGTTCACGCAGTGATCGGCCTGCACGGCGGTGATCGTGGCCTCACCGACCTCGAAACTCCTGCCCACATGGACGGCATGTGTTGAGATATTGGCCGGCGACGACGCCGGGCCGAACTTCTTGGCGGTCTCCTGCCACTGGTGAGTGGCGGCAAACTGAAGTGCGGCCGTCACCATGTCGTTGCCGTAGACCTGCAGGGGATGGTCGAGCTCCCTGGCGAAGTCGATGATGGCCAGCGGCTGGAAGTGATCCCAGTGGCCGTGCGTGATGAGCAGGTGCCGGATCGCGCCCGTCTCGAGCCCTGAGCGCCGAATCTGCCGGTCGCCGTAGAAGTCGATGAGTATGTCCGGCAGAAGCGCCGCGCAGGAAGCGTAGCGCCTGTTCCGGCCGCCCAACCGGCCTACCTCCGGCAGAAAGCCGGCCTGGTTCTCTTCGTCCTCTGGTGCCAGAAAGTCACCCGCCCCGGTCCCCATCAAGTGCATCTGCATCGTCAATACCTGCGTTGTTGCGTTCACGTCCCCACTCAGGAGCCGAACGGCTCGGCCTGGTCGCTTGTCCTCAACGCCGACGCTGCGGCCGAGACCACCTCCATCGCTCGGAGCCCGTCGTGATGCGTGACGGCGAAGGGCTCGCCGGAGGCACACTTGGCCACGAAATCCGCCACCTCCGCCTTGTAGGCGGGACCGAAGCGGCGGATGAACACGGGTACGGGGCGGTCGTAGTCGCGCAGCGGGAAGGCGCGCTTTTCGATCACGTCGTGCTCCCGGCCGTAGGCTTCGAACCTCACCTTGAGCGGGTCGTCGTCAAAGTGGCCCACGTGAATGAGACCTTCCGTGCCGTAGAGTGTCGTCTCGTTGCGGTAGCCGGCCACGTGGTTGCGACTCACCTGAATCTGCGCCACGACGGCGTCATCGCCGCCAAGCCACAGCTGGACGAAGGCGTCGTCGAAGTCCTCCTCGACGACGCCTTCGATTCTCTGGTTGTACAGTCTCGCTCCCATGCCGGTCAACGCCGTGGGTGACAGATCGGACAGCCACAGAATCTCATCGGCGTTGTGTACGCCCATGTCCGTGAGCAGACCGGCGCTCTGATACCCTGCCGGCGGCGGCTTGGGATCCTCCAGGACCGACACGACCTTGAACAGCGTACCGATGGCGCCGTCGTCGAGCAGCGCTTTCGCGCGCAGCAGGGGCGTGTCGTAACGCCGCTGGAAGGCAAGCATCACCGACTCACTCCGGCCCTCGTCCAGCCATGCACCGAAGCTCCGCGCTTCCGCCAGCGAGTTTCCGAGGGGTTTCTCCAGCAACACGCGCATGCCGGCGTCCACAAGCGCCCTCGTATCACGCTCGTGATCAGCTGTGCGCGAGGCGACTACGGCAGCGTCCGCTACCCCGGCTGTGGCCAGAGCCTCGGGGCTGTCAAAGGCCTGCACCTTCCGGTCTTGACCTTCGCTCAGTTCAGCGGCCACCCGCTTCGCAGTATCCCCATGACGGTCGGCCACGGCCACCAGCCGACAGGTGCCGGACTCGTCTGCCACTTCCTGCACGTGGCGCGCGTGGAACCGCCCGATCCGACCCACGCCGATGGCGGCGACCTTCACCAGCGCCGACATCAGATACCTCCGTCCGTGGCGCCGGTAGCCGCGAAGGTGTCGTACGCACGCGCCACCCCGGCCTCGTCGAGCGCCTCGTGATGCACGCTGGCGCGTTGGACCTCGCCGAAGAACGTGGCGCCACCGCCGGTGAATCCTCTGGTTGTCACCGGCACATCGGATTCGACCAGTCGTCCCGCGGCCTGCCTTCTGCCGGCCAATCTGCCATCGATCCACAGTTGCAGCGACTGTCCATCGTACATACCCAAGAGGTGATGACGACCGGCCTCCAGTGGGCGATGGCTGGCGATGCTGCGCACACCGGATTCGGTGTTGACCAGAAAGCTTGGTCCGGGCACGGCGGCACAGAGTCCACCGTTGTGGCCGTAGTCGCAATAACGCAGGCTGAAGGCGCCGTCCTCTCCGAGGGTGTCGCAGCGCAACACTCTGCCATGGTAGGCCTCGCCCTCCCCATCGTAGAGAGGCGCGCCGTAGAAGAAGCGCCCGTCGAAGGCCCCGGCGTTATAGCCGAGGCTCACCAGACCGTCGGTGGTCCCCGCGTCGTACGACGACCAGGCGGCGCCATCGTCGAAGGATCGTGTGTTGTCATAACGCAGAAAGTTGCAGTGATAATTCGATTGCCCTGGCTGAGCCTGCCGCGTCCACGGGCAGAAGTGGATGTAGCGACCGTCGAAGAAACCCCCGTCGAATCCGCCCGTGTCCAGGCCCCCGGTGTTGGCCGCGTCCCATCCTTCCCAGCTGTTGCCATCGGTGAACGGACGTCGTGTGTCATAGCGCACCATCGAGCTGTGGCCGTAGGCGCAGAAGTAGAGCCAGCGACCGTCGAACACGGCTCCCACATTCATGCCCAACCCGTGGGGTCTGGCGTCGAAAGCCTCCCAGCTACCGGCATCTTCGAACTGACCCTGCGTGTCGTAGCGGACGACGACACCGTGCAGCAGCGGCACGAAGTAGATGTAGCGACCGTCGAAGGCGCCTCCGTCGAAGCACACCGCCTCCTGGCCCAGAGTCTTCGTGTCGAAGCGTCGATAGCTGAGTTCATCGCGGAAGTTGCCAGCTGTGTCGAGGCGCAGGACCGTGCCACTGAGGCGACTTTCGGTCAGCGGCTCTCCCGGTGTGCTCTTATACCCGGGGCAGAAGTACACGTGGCGGCCGTCGAAAGCGGCGCCCTGGGCCGAGTGGGGCAGGTCGGCGTCATAGGCGCTCCAGGCGTCCCGATCCTTGAACGAACCCCTGGTATCGTAGCGTAGTACACGGCTGTGGTAGCCGAGCGCATCGTCTCGTGGTGCGAAGATGACGTGACGACCGTCGAAGGCGGCGCCGTAATAGCAGACCGTGTTCTGACCATCGGTACCGCCGGCATCAAAGGCCTCCCACGTGGCGGGATCGTCAAAGTCACCGTGTGTGTCGCAACGCAGCACGTGACCGTGGACGCTGTCACGATTCTTGTGAGAGCGGATCGGACAGCCGTAGACATGACGACCGTCGAAGACAGCGCCGTAGTACCCGGCACAGACCAGACCATCCGTCGTCGTGGCGTCGTAGGCGTTCCAGGTGGGGGTGTCGAGGAGCCGCCATTGAGACACCAGGGGCTGCATCGCTTCCACCCCGTCCTGCCCGGTCGTCACCCAGGCTTCGACGGTGAGATTCTCACCCCCTCGTGCCTGGTCGAGTCGCCACTTGTCTGCCACGATGCTCGCCCCCTTCTTCAGTCGTCCAGAATATCCGGTCCATAGGGCGCCAACCGCAGGATCGGATAGTGGGACCTGAGCAAGGCTGTGTCCCCCGTGTCGCGAACGACCTGCCAGGCCTGACGCATCAATGATCGAACCCGGTCCTGCACGTCGCCATCGGCGATGCGGTTGTTCATCTCGTAGGGGTCGTCGTCCAGATTGTAGAGCTCATCGAAGTCAAAGCCATTCCAGCACAGTTTCCACGGTCCGTCCCAGATCACCCGCTGTGTCAGCCGATACCGCCCGCCGTGATACTCGGCAAAACCCTGCGTGAAGTCTCCCGCCGATCCGGTGGAGTCTCGCAGAGCGCTGACAAACGACTTCGAGTCGGGCACGGTGATGGGCTCGGCGCCGGCCAGTTCCACCAACGTCGAGCACAGATCGTGCAGCCCCACGCGGGCCTCACTCACGACACCTGAGCCGATGCCCGGGCCGCTGATGACGAGCGGGATGTTGTACACCTCTTCGAAACCGCTGACGTTCTTACAGTAGAGACCGTGTGCTCCGAGCAACTCCCCATGGTCGCTCGACAGAACCACAATCGTGTCATCGAGCTGTCCCGACGCTTCGAGGAAACCAAGCAGGCGGCCGTATTGCTCGTCGATCTCCGTGATCGAAGCCCAGTAGCACACGGCGGCTTCCTTCTTCTGACGCTCGGTCATGCCCTTCCAGGTGAGGCCTGCTTTGCGGTAGAGTCCGGGTTGTCCTGCCAGGCCGTCATCGATGTTCGGCGGCAGCTCGACGCTGTCCACATTATACCGCGCGAAGGCCTCCTCGCCGGTGACGAAGGGATCGTGTGGCTCGGTGATGCTGACGAAGCAGCACCAGGGCGAGTCGCCGACCTGTGACTGCTGCAGGAACTCCATGGCCAGATCGGTCGTGATGCCCACACCACGTTGTTCTGGCGGCACATCGGTCACGCCGTAGAGCAGGGACTCGCTGTAACCCTCGGGCTTCTCGTTCATGCCACGTAACGTGAAGCTGCCGTCTGCCTTGGTTTCTGTGCTCACCGCGACGGCCCGGGAACGAAACCGCTCGCTCTTGCTGCCGCCATCCACCTGCCAGCCGAAGCGGGCCAGATCATCCGTCCGCTCCACGTGCCACTTGCCGAAGTACCCCGTGTGGTATCCCGATGCCTCCAGGCGCTGCGCCCAGTGCGGCAGCTCGGGGCGCAGGTTACACTGGTCATCGTCGACGCAGTGGATGACCTCGAGCACACCGTGCGAGTGGGGCAGCCGACCCGTCATCAGACTGGCACGCGCGGGGGAACAGACAGCGTTGGGGGTGTAGGCTCCAGGGAAGCGCACGCCCCGGGCGATGAGGCGATCGAAGTTGGGTGTTATGCAGGGGTGTTCGGGATCGAGCACCCGCCCCTGCATCTGGTCGGTCATCAGGAACAGGATGTTCGGTTGGGGCATCGGCGTCTCGAGAGGAGGCAAGGGGGCGGAGCCGCAGGCGTGCGCCAGAGCTCCGTCGTATGTTCCAGTCCGTCAGATATTCACCCACCCTGCGGGTTGGAGTCAAACGCTGTTGATGGACCTGTGCTTCGAGGAGGGTACGCTGGTTCTGCGCGGCTGCCCTCGGCGTGTCGTGTCGCCCCACGGGTTTTCCTGGGACGAGCGTCGCGACGTGTACCGGACGCCGGCCTGCCGCTACCGTGAGGTCGTCACCTTGCTGGGTGCGGACGGGTCGCAGTGGCGCGACCAGGCCCAGGGCTACGAGCGGATCACCTGGTCACCGACGGGGACCATCGAGCCGCGTTCCTACCAGTCCGCTGCCATCGATGCCTGGGACGCCGCCGGCCAGCGGGGCGTCGTCGTTCTGCCCACCGGTTCGGGCAAGTCCCAGGTGGGCATCATGGCTATCTGTCGATCCGGCCGCTCCAGTCTCGTGATCGCCCCCACCATCGACCTGATGAACCAGTGGTACGAGTTGCTCTGCGAGCATTTCGGCGAAGCCCGTGTCGGCCTCATGGGCGGCGGTACCCACGATTTGCGGCAGGTGACAGCCGCCACCTATCACAGCGCCTACCTCCATGTCGAGCACTGGGGTCATCGATATGGCTTCGTTCTCTTCGATGAGGTCCATCATCTGCCTGGACCCCGCTTCCGTCACGCCGCGGAGATGTGCCTGGCCCCCTTCCGTCTCGGGCTCACCGCCACCCTGGAACGACCGGACGGGGGACACGACCTGCTCGACGGCCTCGTCGGTCCCGTCGTCTTTCGCCAGGAGATCGGCAACCTGGCCGGTACCTGGCTGGCCCCCTATCGACTGGAACGGCGCGAGGTCGCCATGGTGGCCGAAGAACGTTCCGCCTATCGTGTCGCCGAGGGAGAGTACCGCTCGTTTCTGCGTGACAAGGGCGTGAGCCTTGCCTCCCCCGGTGGCTGGAACACCTTCGTGCGGCTGTCGGGCGCGTCGGGGCAGGGGCGGCGGGCCATGCGCGCCTATCGTGAGCATCGGCGGATCGCCCTCGGCGCCTCCGGGAAGCGCCAGGTCCTCGAGCGGATCCTGAAGGATCACGACAGCGATCGGGTCCTCATCTTCACGCAGGACAATGACACGGTGTACGACATCTCCCGCGACCTGTTGATCCCGGCTATCACGCACCAGACGCCGACGCGTGAACGCCGGCAGCTCCTGCTGGGCTTCAACGCCGGGGAGCACCTGGCGCTCATCACCTCCAAGGTCCTCAACGAAGGGGTGAACATACCGGCTGCCAGTGTCGCCGTCGTACTGTCGGGCTCCAGCACGACCCGCGAACACGTACAGCGCCTGGGGCGGATCCTGCGGCCTGTGAACGGCAAGCAGGCAGTGCTCTACGAAGTCGTCACAAAAGGCACCGTGGAGCGCGAGATCAGCCGGCGCCGACGCCAGCATTCCGCCTACGACGACGGTCCAGAAGATGGTGAGTGATCTTCCGTGCTGACTCTGGACCTGCTGCGGACACGCGTGGAGGGCGGCTCCATCGCGCCACGCTACGTCGATGTCGGCCATACCGGCCACCTCCGTCTGGCCCGGGCTCTGATCGACATCCTCGCCGGGCATTCAGGTGACACTCGCGGGTGCCTGCAGACCGCCCTCGAGGAATACGCCGGCGATCGCGTCAACTACCGCATTCAGCGGGGCCTGACCAAGCTGCTGCTCGACGACAGCTGCACCTTCGATGTCGCCGCCGTGCTGGCTCCCCAGGACTTGCGGCGATCCGTGTTCGCCGCCGCACGGCGGCACCATCCGGTGGTTGGCGACCCGGACCTGTTCCACGGCGCCGACCGGGCCCAGGTGCTGGCCGAGGCAGCGGCCGAACTGGGGCTGACCGTGGGCGAGGTGGACGACGGCCTGTACGCCGACCTGTCCGACAACCACCGTCTTGTCAAATTCGATCCCCCCCCACCCGCGGCGCTGTTGGAGCGTTACAATGAAGCTCTGGCCCAGGCCATGCTGTACCGCTGCCGCCGTCTGTTGGTCGATGTGAGCGCCACCGAACCGGTGCGCTTCCGGCAGCTGTTTGCCGCCATCAAGCTGAACCGGCTCATCCATACGGTGACGCGTACCGACCAGGGCTTCCGCATCGTGCTGGACGGCCCCATGAGCCTGTTTCGCCACTCCCTGCGCTACGGCGTGCGTATGGCGGCTTTCCTGCCATCGCTGCTGCAGTGTCGCGGCTGGCGCCTGCAGGCCGACGTACCCGACGACGAGAGCCGGGGATCGCGTCGCTTCAGTCTCGACGAGTCGGTGGGTCTCGTCTCGCATCACAAGGCGTGGACGGCTTACGACTCGCAGGTGGAGGCCACTTTCGCGCGTCGTTTCGAGAAGCTGTCCTCGGCCTGGACCCTGACGCGTGAAACCGACTTCGTCGATCTGAAGGAGTCGGTCCTGATTCCCGATTTCTCCTTCCGCCACGAGGACGGTCGCACACGAATGCTGGAAATCATCGGCTACTGGCGTCCGGAGTACCTGGCGCGCAAACTCGACAAGCTGCAGCGGGCCGGCCGTGTCGACCTGATGGTCGCCGTATCGGAACGGCTGAATGTCAGCCGTGAGGAGATCAGTGGTCTGCCGGGTGAGGTGATCTGGTTCAAGGGCCGTCTGGACCCGAAGGAAGTGCTGGTGCGGCTGGACTAGCGCGGGGAGCAGGAAGGTCTACATTTCCCCCGCTTTCCCGTCCTCCTCACACCTGAGCCACCCATGCTGCAGCGCTTCATCGACAGCTTCTCCCGTGCCGTGGCCGGCGAGATGGAGTCCATGCGTCAGCGGTTGGGGCCATACGAGATCCCCGTGGCCGAAGGCGAGCAGCTGGACAGTGATGAGGACGAGGGCCGCTTCGTCTTCCGCTTCCGTCTGCAGCAGGCCAACGACAAGCTGGTGCAGGGCGGCGAGTGCAACCTGATCACGGAGCGCAGTGATGACCTGGTCTCGGTGATCTCCATCGATGGCGACCAGGTCGTGCTGACCGGCAGCCGCCCCATCGAACTGACCGCTGGCCGGGCGACGCTGGTGATCTACCCCTGGTTTCTTTACGAACGGCTGCAGCAGGCGTTGCGCGACCTGGACGAGAAAGAGGGCTTTCACACCGACACGGCCTTGGCCCTGTTCGGCAAAGCGCCGGCGCGCCAGTTGCGTGGCGATGACCTGGCCTTCCTGCCCGACTCTCTCAACGAGAGTCAACGGCGTGCCGTGGCTCTCTGTGGTCGAACCACCCCTGCCTTTGTCTGGGGCCCCCCGGGAACGGGCAAAACCACCACCCTCGGCTACATCATCCTGTCCCTGCTGCGCCGCGGGCAGCGGGTCCTCGTCACCTCCACCACCAATGCCGCGGTCGATCAGGCCCTGGGCAGCCTGACCGCACTCGACGACGGCCGTGCCGCCATTGATCGCGGCCACGTCGTGCGCCTTGGACAGACCCGGGCCGACACGCACGGCGCCGGACTGCGCCAGGTGGTCGATCGGCTGTACGTCGAGACCCGCGATCACATCGACCGCTTGGAGCGCCGCCGTAGCTCGATGTTGAACCAGCTGGCCGCGGGAAAGGTCCTGCTGGTCGAGATGGAGGCGAGTGCCCCTGCTGCCCAGTTGGGGCTATTCGAGTTGAGCACCGTAGCCGAGGTCGATCGGGGCCGTCTCGTCGATCTGTTTTCGGAGGCCAACGCCAGGCGCCTCGCAGAGACCCCGCTGGGGCAACAGCGAGCCTGCGTCGAGCGGCGCCTCGCCCGCCTCGACAAGGCAACCCGGCTCTGCGTCGAGAAGACGCAGCGTCTCCGCAGTGGCTTGCGCCACCGGGAAAGTGTGGTAGCCGCCGAGGCACGCCTCGTGCTGGCGACGATGACGAATGTCTACATGAGTTCGCTGATGGCCGGACAGCGCTTCGACGCGGTCATCGTCGAGGAAGCGGGCATGGCCATCCTGCCGACGCTGTTCTACTGCTCCTGCCTCGGGGAGCAGCGGGCCATCATGGTGGGCGATCCGCAGCAACTGCCGCCCATCGTACAGTCATCTGAACCCTTCGTGCAGCGCGCCATGGGTCGCAGCATCTTCCAGATCACCGTCCCCGAACCCCACGTCAGCGATCTGGTCATCATGCTCGACACGCAGTACCGCATGCATCCGCAGATCGGCGACCTGGTGGGCGGGTTGTTCTACGACGGCCGTCTGTTGCATGGCGAGATCACCGGCCAGACGGAGAGCATCGCTGCCAGTGAGCCCTGCCCGGGATCGGCCATCGTCGTCGTCGACACGGACGGAAGGTCCACCTGCGGCACGCCTCAGGGCAGCTACTCCCGGTACAACGAAGAGCATGCGGAGATCGCCGTGGACATGGCGCGTCAGGCGGTGAATGGGAGCGCCGGCTCTGTCGCCATCATCGCTCCCTACGTCGAGCAGGTGCGTCACATCGGTCGACGTCTCAAGGCCAACCCGGCGCTGTCGGATCGAGTGGAGTGCCGCACCGTGCACCGTTTCCAGGGCGGGGAGCGCGACGTCGTCATTTTCGACACCGTCGACGCCGAGCCTCTGCCGCCGGGACGACTGCTGTCGGGCAAGACGCCGTCCTCGTCGGCTTCGAACCTGATCAACGTGAGTCTGTCCCGCGCCCGGGGAAAGCTCATCATCCTTGCCGACATCGGGTACTTTCGCCGACACGATCCAGCGGGCATCATCAGCCAGGTGCTGGCGGCGGCGCAGAAGACAGGCACCGTCGTCTGCCCCTGATCTGCCCGCTCAGCCGGTGGGCTCGACGATGCGGTTGAACCCCAGGGGATCGCCTCCACGCAGCTGCACGACGCCGTGGGCCTCCGAGTCGTACCGCAGCACGCGAACTTGCGGCGGCAGCACACGCACAGCCAGGCCGAAGCGACGCCGATTCGAGGAGTTCGGTGGGGACCAGTGCAGCAGTCTCTCATTGAACAGCACGAACTGCCCGGCCTGCAGTTCGATGGGGACCGCCTGGTCCGGGTCGAAGTGGGCGGGATCGGCCTGTTCCTGGAACACCTGCCCCTCCGTTGCCGGGATGTGCGGCACCAGCTGTCGATGGGAGCCGGGGATCACATGCATGGCGCTGTTTTCGGCGTCGACATCGTCGACGGCAACCCACGCCGAGCACACGATCAGTGGCTCCAGCGGCCAGTAGTTGCGGTCCTGGTGCCAGGGGATTTCGCCCCGCGTCTCGTGGGGCTCCTTGTTGAAGAAGCCGACGCGCCACAGGAACAGGTCTTGCCCCAGGATGCTGGCCATGGCGTCGGTGAGTTGCGAACGACGGAACAGCTCGACGATCTCCGGGTGTTTGACGTGGCGGATGTTCTGCCCTGTCGAGCCGTCGGGATGACGCAGGTAGAGCCCTTCCAGCATGTCGCCGATCCGCGGCGTTTCCGGCGGCTCCCACAGCGTCAACGGTCCTATGTACCCGTCTTCGTGGAGGGCGAGAGTCTGGTCTGCTGTCAGTCGGCCGGCCGTCATTCGCCCGACAACCTGTCGAGATCATTGTATTGATGCAAATGGAACCACCCTCCCGAGCCATCGTCGTCCGTCTGTCCGCCATGTTCTGGCTGGCGCAGATGGCCGATGCCGCCGCTCTCGTTCTGCTCAGCGGACACATGAGTTCCCTGGGCTTTTCCGGGGCACAGATCAGCTCCGTCTACGCCACCATGGCCATAGCGGCGGTCGTCTCGCCCTTCATCGCCGGCTGGCTGGCCGACCGCTTCTTCCCCAGCCAGACCATGCTCGGTGTCTGCTACCTGATGGCCGTCCCCCTGCTCTTTCTCGCCTGGACGCAGTCCGATTTCACGCCCTTCTGGTTCACCATGGCTGGCGTCGCCCTGCTGCGTACGCCGGCACGCACCCTGTCGACTGTCGTCGCCTTCCACCACCTGGGCGACAAGACCCGCTTCGGTCAGGTGCGGGCCTGGGGCACCATCGGCTGGATCTTCATCAGCTGGTGCCTCAGCGGTTACCTGAGGCTCTGGGAGGGTCGGGACCCGGGTGTGTCGCACATGGGGGATGCCCTGCTGGTGTCAGCCGGCGTCTCCCTCGTCGCCGGGTTGTACTGCCTCAGCCTGCCGCACACGCCCCCGGGAAACCGGGATGCCACCAGCCTCGGTCTCGGCGCCTCCCTGCGGCTGCTGCGCGACCCGGCCTTCGTCATCCTCCTCGGCATCGGCTTCGTGTCGTCGACGATGAACCCCTTCTTCTACAACTTCTCTTTCCTGTTCCTCACCGAGGCCGGTGGTGTCGGTCTGGCCCCCAGCGTGGCCAACTGGGTGCAAAGCCTCGGTCAGGTGGCAGAGGTAGGCGTCCTGCTGGCGTTGGGAACGTCGCTGCGTCGCTTCGGCATCAAACGCATCCTGCTCGTGGGTATCGCCGCCCAGTCTCTGCGCTTCGGTCTGTTCACCCTGGGCGAACCGACGTGGCTCATGGCGGCGGCCCTGAGCCTGCACGGCTTCGTCTTCACCTTTTTCTTCGTCGGCCTGACGATCGCCGTGGACGAGCTCAGCAGCGTCGACAACCGTGCCAGCGCCCAGGGGTTGATGGCGCTGATACGGGGTGGTGGTGGCTCGTTGCTGGGAAACTACCTGGCTGGCACCACCTATGACCGGCTGGCTCTCGAAGGGGGTGGCCACGACTGGACCGCGTTCTTCACGCTGCCGGCAGCCGTCACCGGGGTTGGTCTCATCATCTTCGGGCTTGTATTTCGGGGGCAGCGGCAACGGGCGGACGCTGCCGGCTGAACGACAGTCTCACAAGGGCAGTTGCGTTCCTATACCCCGTTCCCTGGCCCTCTCATGGATCAGCGTGGCCGTCGCTATATCGTCCAGGGCGAGACCGAGATTGATGCAGATCGTACGCTCACGATCCCCCTCTCTGCCGGGCGCTTTCCCGGCAACGATCTCACCCAGGTCGGCATAGGGCTCCGGCGTGTCCCTGAAATAGCCTTCCTCGCGGTAGTACCGCATCTGGCCGACATCATCGGTGGCCAGCTTGTCGGCCTGTCGCATGGCATCCCCCTGCCAGTAGGAATCGAAGTCCACGAGACAGGCGAAGGCACCCTCGGCGAGCCAGTCGCGTTCGATAGCGGGGGACGGATCCCGCAGAATGGGGCCACTCGTCACCACCAGATCCAGGTCCACCACTGCCTCTCTGGGATCGTTGACGACCTCGATGTCCACCTGCACATCGTCGGCCATCTGCCGGGCGAATTCTTCGGCCGCCTCGCGGTGGATGTCGTACGCCTTCACCCGCTGGATGTCGAAGAGGCAGGCCAGCCCCTGCAGGTTGCTGCGGCCCTGAACACCGCAGGCCAGGATACCCACGCTCGAGCTGTCGCCGCGGGCCAGGTATCGCGCGGCAACAGCGGTGGCGGCCCCCGTCCGCTGTGCCGTGATCCACGTGGCATCCATCACCGCCAGGGGGATACCGGTGTCCGGGTCATTAAGGATGAGAAGACCGTTGACGTAGGGCAGCCCCAGCGCCTGGTTGTCGGGAAAGCCGGAAACCCACTTCACCCCCGCCGATCGCAGACTGGGGATGTACGCCGGCATGGCGTGGATGAAGGCGTCCTTGCGCGTGTGGATGCCGGGTTTGGGCGGCATCTCGACTCGGCCTTCCCCCTTCTCCTTGAACATGTCCTTTAGCGCCGCGATGATGTCGGCCATGGACAGACCGACACTCTCGACATCTCTGCGACTGAGATAGGTCACCGTGTCAGGGTTCATTGCGTCTGCACGGGCAGCTCAACATAGCTGGCAGCGTCCCCCGCGTGATGGACGCGATGCGTCGCCTTCTGGAAGTCTTCCGGGCTGGCCCAGGCGATGTCCTCGACGAAGGTCTGCGGGTTGCGATCGCAGACCGGGAACCACGAGCTCTGCACCTGTACCAGGACGCAATGACCGGGCAGGAACGTGTGGTGCACGTGGGGCATGGCGATGTGATAGGGGAGCACCTCACCCGGCGGTATCGGTGCGGCTGTCTCATAGCTCTCACGATAGCGGCCGCGCAGGATGTCACCTGACAGCATGAACTGGAAGCCTCCGAGCTCGGGCTGGGCCGGCACTTCGTTCGGATACAGGTCGATGAGCTTGACCACCCAGTCGGCGTCGGTACCTGTGGTGGATGCGAACAGCGTGGCGGTGACCTCACCGCTGATGGTGAGGGGCTCGGTCAGCGTCTGAGTGGTGAAGACGAGCACGTCCGTGCGATCGGCGAAGGGGCGCTGGTCGTCCACCAGCCAGCGCCGCCAGGTCGACCCGGTGCCACCAAAGGAGGGTGGGATGGGTCGCACACGATAAGGCACGGGTTTGGCCGGGTCGGAGACGAACTCAGTGGCCTCCGCGCCGACGTCGGTCTTGCGAGACGGTGCCTTGAAGTCGAGGCTGCCTTCGGGTTGCAGATAGAGGCGCCCGGTCTTCAACTGATCCGCCGGGGGCCAGGCGTCGTAGTGGCGCCAGAGGTTGGTGCCGGTCTCGAAGGCCAGCACGGGGGGCAGGGCCTCTTTCGGTTTGACCCGTTGCAGATGCTGCTCCCAGAACGGCATCAGCATGTCACGCCGGAACTGCAGCGACGTGTCGGCCCCCCACTTCAGCTGTCCCAGCTCCGAGCCATCCCCCGTCATCTGACCATGACACCAGGGACCGATGGCCAGATGCGTCTTGTTGCCACTGCGGTCCCGCCGGGCGAGCACTTCGTGGCTGAGGACCGGACCGTAGAGATCCTCCTGGTCGAACAGGCTGTGCACGGTGAGCACGGGAACGCGGCGCGGAGCTTTCTCCAACTGCCTGTGCAGGGCCTGATCCTGCCAGTAGTCGTCATAGGCGGGATGTTCGAGCAGACGGTTCCAGGCTGGCAGGCGGTCCGCCCCGTAGCGCTTGCCCAACTCGCCGATGGAGCCGGCCTCGAGCACGGCGGTGTAGAAATCGTGATAGCCCCAGGGGATTCCGTGGGTGCCGCTGCGACTCGAAGTCTGCCGGAAGACATATTCCAGCATGACCGTGCGAAACGCCCCGTGACGGTAGAAGTCGTCACCCAGCCAGGAATCGACCATGGAGTTGACCGGCACCGCCGCCTTTAGAGCCGGGTGCGGGTCGAGGAGCGCCATCAACGTCAGCATGCCGTCATACGAAACGCCGGTGATGCCGACGCGGCCGGAATTGCCCGGCACGTTGTCGACGAGCCACTCCACGGTGTCCCAGGCGTCGCTGACCTGATCGACCTTGCCCCGATTGAAATCACCGATTGGGGGCACCGTCATCGTGTATTCGCCCTTCGAGCCGTAGCGACCCCGCACATCCTGATAGACACGGATGTAGCCGTTGCGCACCAGCTCCTCGTCGACGGCGGGCAGCGCCATGGCGATGTCGGGACTGCTCTTGCGCGATGCACGCGCCGCGGCGCTGTACGGCGTACGCGTCAGCACGATCGGCATCTTGCGCGTCGCTTCGTTGGGGATCATGATGACGGTGAACAGCTTCACCCCGTCGCGCATGGGGACCATGGACTCCATGCGGGTATGGTTGAACTCGGGGGTGGCCGTCTTGAAGGTGCGCGGAACGTCGCCTGCCCGGGCAGGCTTTCGGCCGGTCTTGTTGGCTCGCGGCATGATGTCTATGTCTCCGTCCTCAATCCCAGTACTTCCCATACAGCACCCGCAGTCGCGCCCGCGCTTCCGCCGAGATCGCTTCGGGCGCCGTCATCGTCGCAAACTCCGCCGCACTCAGACAATCACAATCAGACTCCTCCGGCAGCAGCCCCGCCACGGCTTGCACCACCCGGTTGGCCAGCTCCGCATTTGCCTTCATCGTTGCCACCACCGCGGCGATGGTCACGTCCTCTTCCGACTCGTGCCAGCAGTCGTAGTCGGTGCCCATGGCCAGCAGGCCGTAGCACATCTCGGCCTCGCGGGCGAGCTTGGCTTCGGGGATGGCCGTCATGCCGATGACACTGGCATCGACCGCACTGCGGTAGAAGCGTGACTCGGCCCGGGTAGAGAACTGCGGCCCTTCCATACATATGTATGTACCACCCTCGTGCACGGTGGCCCCGGATGACTGCGCCGCCGCGACCAGCTGCTGTCTCATCTCGTCACAGAACGGGTCAGCCAGCGATATGTGTCCCACCACGCCGTCACCGAAGAATGTCGACGGGCGGATTCCCTTCGTGCGATCGAAGATCTGGTCGGGCACGACCATGTCCCCGGGACGGATGTGCTCCTTCATGATGCCCACCGCGCTGACACCGAGCAGATGCGTCACGTTCGCCGACTTCATGGCGTGCACGTTGGCCCGGTAGGGTGCCTCCGACGGCAGCAGGCGGTGGCCTTTGCCGTGACGGGGCAGAAAGAACACGGTGCGGCCATCGATCCGAGTTTCCACCACCAGGTCCGAGGGCGGACCGAAGGGTGTATCGATCTCATGCTCACCGACGATCTCGACGCCATCCATCTGGTAGACGCCGGAGCCGCCGATAACGCCCAGTCTCACGGGGGTGGCCCTGGTTTCATTCACTTCTTCCATTTTCACATCCTGATCTGGTGCACATGACTCGCTGTCGCCGAGGCGGCGGAAGCTAACCTGTTATATTCCTTCGGTCCAAGATCCCGCCATGTCCGACAATACCCTCCTGCAAACATCCGTCCGCGACCTCGTCGCCTTCTGCCTGCGCTCCGGCGACCTGGGCTCCTCCTTTGTCAGCGCTCAGCGAGCCGTGGAGGGCACGCGGGGGCATCAGTACGTACAGGATCAGCGCCCGCCGGAATACCGCAGCGAAGTCCACGTGCGACATCGCGTCGAGGATGTCGAGAGCGATCTGTCTCTCGAGATCGTGGGTCGGGCAGACGGCGTCCTGCTGAAGGGCGACGAGCTTCTCGTTGAAGAGATCAAGACGACCTACAGCAGCCTCGAGCAAGACCGGCCCGACAACCAGCACCACTGGGCCCAGGCGAAGATCTATGCCTACATCCTCGCCGAGGAGCACCGTCCAGGTCGTATCGAGGTACAACTCACCTATGTCCAGCTCGACACCGGCGAAATGCACGAGGATCGCCGTGACTTCACCCACGAAGAACTGCAGGCATTCTTCCTCGAGATGGCTCAGCGGTACCTGCGCTGGGCCCGCATCTGGCACGTGTGGGCGGCCAGACGCAACACCTCGATCAGTACTCTGGCCTTCCCCTTCCCTTCCTTCCGTCCAGGTCAGCACGAACTCACCGAAGCCGTATTCGAGACGGTCGTGTCCTCCGGCCGACTGTTCGCCCAGGCCCCCACCGGCATCGGCAAGACCGTCTCCGTCCTGTTCCCGGCAGTAAAGGCCCTCGGCGAGGGTGAGGTGGAGAAGATCTTCTACCTGACGGCCAAAACCAGCGGCCGCACCGTGGCCGAGAAGGCCGTGGAGGATATGCGTGGCGGCGGGCTGCGCCTGAAGTCGTGTACGATCACGGCCCGCGACCGCATCTGCTTCAACGCCCGCGACGGCAAGCCATGTGATGCGGAGACGTGCGAGTTCGCCATCGGCTACTATGATCGCATCAATGACGCCGTGGAGGATACCTTCGCCTGCCGCGATGACTTCACCCGTGTCGCCATCGAGGAGGCCGCCCGAAAACACCAGGTCTGCCCCTTCGAACTGGGCCTCGATCTTTCCCTGTGGTCTGACGTGCTGATCTGTGACTACAACTACGTCTTTGACCCCAAGGCTTACCTCAGACGCTACTTCATGGAGACCGGCGGCAACTACGGGTTTCTCGTCGACGAGGCCCACAACCTGGTCGACCGTGCCCGCGAGATGTACTCCGCCCAAATTCGCCGCAGTGAGATCCGCGCCGTCATCAAGGCTCTGGGCCAGGACCTGCCTGCCGTCCGTCACGCCCTGGGTTCATTGGACCACTACTTCAAGACGCAGATTCAGCGCTGTGCGGACGAGGGCCGCGGTGACGGCTGGCTGGATCGGGATCCCCCGGAAGATCTGCTGCCCCTGTTGCAGCGGCTGCAGACCGAGATCGAACCGGTCCTGGCGCGCAACCGACCGACCACGTGGAAAGAGATCCTCACCGATCTGTTCTTCAGCGTTCTTTCCTTTCTCCGCGTCTACGACCTGTTCGACGAGCACTACGTCACCTACGGCGAGAAACGCGGCCAGGCAGACCTGATCCTGCGTCTCTACTGCCTCGACCCGTCCAACCGCATTCACGAGGCCTGCAAGCGCGGCCGCTCCGCCACGTTCTTCTCCGCCACGCTGACCCCCATCGATTACTTCCGGCGTCTGTTGGGAGGAGAACGAGCCGACTACACCCTCGAGCTCGATTCTCCTTTCCCCCCGGAGAACCTGCTGGTCATGATCGCCGACCACATCGACACCAGCTACCGTGGCCGGGGTATGTCCTACGATGATGTCGCCCGTTCGATCGCCGCCGCTGTCAGCGGCAGACGTGGCAACTACATGGTTTATTTCCCGTCGTACAAGTACCTGCAGGAGGTGTTGCCACGCTTCGAGGCGGTGGCCGAACGCAACACCCTCGTCATGATGCAGGTGCCGCGGATGAACGAGCGGCAGAAGGAGCAGTTCCTCGATGTCTTCAACGTCTCCAACCCTGAGACCGTCGTCGGTTTTGCCGTCATGGGTGGTATTTTCGGCGAGGGTATCGACCTGGTCGGTGAACGGCTCGTGGGCGCCATCGTCGTCGGCGTCGGCCTGCCGCAGATCGGCCTCGAACGTGACCTGATCAAGGGCTACTACGACGACCACGAGAGTGCGGGATTCGCCTACGCCTACACCTACCCCGGCATGAACCGTGTGCTGCAGGCGGCGGGACGCGTCATCCGCTCCGATGTCGACCGCGGTCTGTTGCTGCTCATCGACAAGCGCTTCTCACGCGAGGACTACAGGGAGCTCTACTTGCCCTCCTGGGGAACACCGAAGCAGACCCGCAACGTGGAAGAGATCGGCGAGGCCGTGGACGCGTTCTGGGGGACTGCATGAGCGGGGTGTCTTCGGTCCAGGAGAGTCACGTTGACCGACTGAGCCTGGCCGTTGGGTCTGTTGTGATGGCCGGCCACCTGCTGGCCCTGTTGAGCCCCACGCGGAGGTGGGGACTGTCCATGCTCGCCTACCTGCCTCCCATCGTGACGCTGGCATTTGCAGCGATCTCGATCGGCCTCCTGGTGGCCTGGATCTTTTTCGCCAGGAACCTGTCCGACGCCTTTCGGCGAATCGGGGACCGGCTGTGGGCCTGCGGAAACCTGGAAATCCTCCTGATCTATCTGGTGATCGCCAGTCTGTTTGTGGCCGCGAGTATGTCGCACCATCTGCTTGGAGATGGCTACCTCTACCTCGACGAACTCGCCTATGCTTCCAGGAACGATCGGGTGCGCACGGACAACGCGCCTCTCCTCTTCCTGGCGATCTCTGAGCTCTACCGGCTCGTCAGTCCTCTCGGGGTCGGAGCCCTTGGCACCTTCCGTCTCTTCAGCTGGCTGTGTGGCATCAGCTACACGGCACTGGTACCACTTGTTGCCCGCGATCTTGCCTCGTCGCAGAGTGGTCGGGCACTGTTGATCGGTCTCTTGCTGACACAGGGCTACGTGCAACTCTTCTTCGGCTACGTTGAGACCTATCCCGCCCTCCTGCCACTTTCACTGCTCTACCTGTGGTCCGGATGTCGAGCACTCGACGGGGGGCGTCTGGCCTGGCCGCTCCTGATCGTCGCCGTTCTGCCTGCTTGCCATCTTCTTACTCTGGCTCTGTGGCCGTCCTTCCTCTACCTGGCTGTTCGTCGTGCGGCGAGAAGACCGGGCACTGGCTTGTTCAGTACGGCGACGGCGCTCCTGGCAACACTTGGTATCGCCTGCTGTGTGCTGTGGCTCCTGGGGGGCACCCCTTGGCGAGTGGTTGGCCCGGGGACCGGCGGCCACCTGTTGCCAATGCATCTTGGCGCCCCGACCGTATCAGCCGCGTACGGGATCCTCTCCCTGGACCATCTGCTTGACGTGGCCAACGTTCTCCTGTTGGCTGCCCCCGTCCCGGCCCTCCTGTTTCCGTGGCTGACCGGATGGCCGAGAACCATCGAGCCCCGGGCGCGCTTTCTCTGGCTGGCCAGCGTGGCGACCCTGGCCGTCATCTGTGTGTCAAATCCGGGGATCGGCGCCTTTCGCGACTGGGATCTGCTGTCCCTGCCGGGTCTGCCATTAACTCTGTGGGTGGCGGTACAACTTCAGCATGAAGATTCAGGTCTCTCGGGAAGAGCAGCCATCTGTCTGCTTGCCGTGGGTGGACTGCACGCTGCTCTCTGGGTGGCACTCAACACACAGAATGGCGCGACCATACAACGTTTCTCGGAACTTCTGCGGTCGGCTCCCCTGTCGCATCACGCCCGCTCCTACGGTGCTGCAACCCTGGCGCGCTACCAGCGGGGTCTGGGTCGACATGCCGAGAGCTTCGATTCCTATGCTCTCGCCGTCACCGCTTTGCCCGACAACGGTGGCTACCAGCGCGGAGCTGGCTTCCAGGCGATCGAAATTGGCAAGCTTGATGAAGCGGAGAGGTACTTCGAAGAGGCTCTGCAGATCGACTCGAGCGACGCTGCGGCGTGGGAGGGGATCGGCATCGCCCACACTGGCCTCGGAAAGCAGGAAGAAGGCTTGCAGGCTATGCAGAAGGCCGTCGTCCTGGACCCGCACAACTCCGAGTTCCTGGTGAATCTGTGCAGAGCCCATAATCTTGTCGCTCAGTATGACAGGGCGATCGAGGCCTGTAACCGGGCCCTGGTGATCGATGCTGATGACGCCTCAGCGCACCATCAGTTGGCCGTGACTTTCTTTGCTCTCGGCGATCACCCACAGTCCAGTTTCCATCTGCAGCGATTGCGTACCCTCGACCCCGAAGGTGGTCAAGCTCTTGAAGACCTGCTCAATGACCGGTGATCTGGTGGTCGCACGCATTCCGGCACCCGAGGACTTTGCTTTCGACTGGGCTGATCCGGCGGATGCGGAGCGGACCTGGCGGCACGAGAGTACGCACTGTCCCGAAGCGATGCCGGCACTGGGGATGGATCTCTGGGAGCAGATCTTCGCCGCAATCTCCAGGGCGGAGGAACACTACGGCCGCCCGATGCGCCTGTTCGTGCTCCCCATCAATACCTACGTCTATTACAATGATCGTATGGTGGTGGACGCCGATCAGGTAGAGGCCGCCAGGGAATGCGCCAAGCAGGCGCGACTGGCCGTGGCCCCTGCTCTGCGGACCGTCTGGACAGAAGAGGTTCTGCCCGAGGTTCATCGCTACATCGCCCGCTGGGATGGTTTCGATCTCGACAATACGTCCACGGCCGCCCTCGTGCAGCATATCGAGGACAGCTGGCAGTGGCTCGGCCGCATCTGGAGCCTCCACTTCCAGCTCCCCCTCGGGTCCAGCCGCGAAGCCTTCCAGGAACTGTGCGCCGAGCTGTTCGAGGAGGAAGGAGCGGAGCCTGCTGATCCCTTCGAGCAAAGCCGGCTCACGCAGGGCTTGCCCTGCAAGACGACGGAGATGGGCCAGGCATTGTGGCAGCTGAGTCAGGGCCTGCCGGAATCGGTGTGCCGCCTGATTGCCACGACCGACGCGGCCTCAGTACCCGATGCTCTGCGATCATCGGAGGAGGGCCTGGTCTTTTTGACCAGGCTTTCGCAGTTCCTGCAGGGGTACGGACACCGGGGCAACCATTGGGGCCTGCAGTATGCCACATGGATCGAGGATCCAACGCCGGTGATCGAGACCCTCCGTGGTTACCTCCACAACCCCGACGCCGATCCCGGGGGACGGTTCGCCGACCAAGCCGCCGCGCGGGAGGAGGCCGTGGCCGATCTGCGCGCGCGCCTGCAGGGCTTTCCGGCACCGGTGCGCGGCCGTTTCGAAGAGCTTCTCGAGCAGATGCAGTACAGCGCCGTGCTCAAGGAAGATCACAATTTCTGGATGGACTTCAGTAGTACGAGCCGGGTGCGACGGGTTATGCTGGCCGCCGGGCGACACCTGGTGGAAGCCGGGGTGATCGACCGGCAGGACGACGTCCTGCACCTGCACCTGGCAGAAATCCTCGAGTCATTGTCAGGGACGACTGGGAAGGATCGGCGACTGGACATCGCCCGACGTCGTGCAGAGATCGATCATTTCGCCACGGTGTGCCCGCCTTCCAGGCTCGGTGTGGAGCCGCCACCAAAGGACGGGAAGGGCGACGAGGACAGACCGGAGCCACCGGCAGAGCCTGGTGTCCTGCGCGGGCAACCCGGGGCGCCTGGAGTCGTTCGCGGACGGGCTCGAATCGTGCGTGAGCTGTCGGCCATCCAGCAGCTTGAACCGGGTGACATCCTGGTCACCCTGTCCACCTCGCCGTCCTTCACGCCGTTGTTCGCCACAGCAGGCGGTATCGTGACGGAGGGCGGTGGCCTGCTGAGTCACTGCGCCGTCGTGGCCCGCGAATACCAGATCCCCGCCGTCGTCGGACTGGCGGATGCCCGCCAGCAGATCAAGGATGGACAGTGGATCGAAATCGATGGTCGTGCAGGTGTCGTCCGCATCGAATGACGTGACCGACACCCGTCTCACTCGCCGGCGCCCGCTGCGCCTGCTACTGCTGGCCGCAGGCACGCTGGCTCTCGTGTGCGGTGTCGTGGGAATCTTCCTGCCCCTGGTGCCGACGACACCCTTTCTCCTGCTGGCTGCCTGGTGTTACGCCCGCGGCTCCGACCGCTTCTATCGACGTCTGCTCGCCAACCGCTGGCTCGGACCCTACATCCGCAACTTCCGCGAGGGGCGGGGCCTGACGCTTTGGGCCAAGGTGTCGACCATCGCCGTACTCTGGCTGGCCATCTCTATCGCCGCCGGATTTGTCGCGCCCGCCTGGTGGTCACGCCTGTTGCTGGTCGGCATCGCTGCAGCCGTCACCACCTATCTGCTGCGAATGCCGACATGTCGGTAGGAGCCTGTCCGAGTAATCGCTTTGTAGGCGAGGCCGCGGCATTGGGGTCGCTCACAAGGCGCGCGAGTGACCTGAATTGAAGGGCCATTCAGAGAGTGAGCGCAACGCAGCGAGCGACCTCAAGGGCGTGGCCGTAGCCCAAATGGGTTGCTCGGACAGGCTCCTGGGGAGACACTCCCGATCGCTGCTTCTGTTGATCCTCTGTCTCGGCGCGGTGCCGCGCTTCTGGTCACTGGACTGGGATTGGGATTCACAGACCGGGATCTATCAGTCCGTGCACCCGGACGAAGCGACGTTGTTGTCGGCAGCCGGAGATCTTCGCCACACCCTCAAGCCTTCGATCACCAGCTACGGCGCGTTGTCATTGTATCTGCCCTGGTCCGCCACCCAGCCGTTGGCGTGGTTCGGCGTCGAGCCCTTCGACTTCGCCGACGACACCAGCGCCCGATGGACCGTCCTGCTGGCACGGT
>PBSR01000079.1 GCA_002726335.1 Gemmatimonadaceae bacterium | reverse complement strand
GGTAGGCGACGACAGAGCCACGAGTTGGTCGAAGGAGAAGCGGCGGCGACGACGGCCGTGCTCCACGTCCCAGAGAATCAGATGATCTCGACCATTGTGTTTGGCGATGAAGGCCAGGGTGGTGCCGTCCGGCGACACCGCCAGACTCGCCTCCATGGGATGCAGTGACTCGTATTCGGGCTCCCGTTCGCCGGCCACCAGCAGTTCGACAGCGCCGCCCTCCACCTTGCCGCGGAAGATCTGTGTGTAGCCCTGCTCGTTGCGCAGGAAGACATACTCCAGCGAGTCGGCGGGAGTCCCGGCTGGGGCCGGAACGATCGCCGGCTTCAGGTTGAACCCGGTGCTCGTCAGCGGCTCGGCCATGTGACTCGGGGGATCGGCGCTTTCGATCGTCGGCAGGTAGCGCTTCTGCAGATCGTAGGTCCAGGCTTCATCCAGCTCGCTCAACGCCTCGCCGGTGGTCACGGCGAAGACGTCGGCGAAGGTCTCGGCCCGCCACCAGTTGTCGAGCAGTCGAGCGAACACGTCTTCGCCGTAACGGGCTGCCATGAACTGGCAGATCGATTGCCCTTCCTTGTACATCTGGAAGGTGCCGTGGATCCGGTACATCTGTGCGATGGACGCCAGCCGGCTGCTGAACAGGGCGTCGCGCACGACCATATCGCCGTAGCTGTCCCACGATCCGGACAGGTACTCCGCCAGCCCCTCGGAAAACCACAGGGGGCCGGCCCAGATATTCGGTGCGCCGCGGTCGGCCAGGACCCGGCGGATCCGATCGAACATGAAGACGTGGACGAGCTCGTGATGCAACACGCGCTGGAACTCCGGGTACGAGCCGCTCAGAGGCAGGGCCACGCGGCCCTTCATGAATTCAGTGAAACCGGCAACACCCTCCGGCAGGAGGCCGGGGATCACATTCGTCTGCTCGAAGTGAACGTGTGAGGCGTAGAGGATGAGCGGAATCTGCCGGCGAACCGTGTGCCCGAGGCGTTTTTCCAGGTGGCTGAAGGCCTCCTCCGCCATCTGCCCGGCGAAAGAGGCCAGCTCGGCCTCCTCCGGGTAGAAGTAGATGTCGAAGTGTTCGGTCTCCAGACGCTGCCAGTCGAACTCGTCGAACTGAACCTTGTTCTTGCCAAAGTGGTAGAGCTGCGCCGTGGCGGGCCCATCGGCTACGCAGCACACGACCACCAGTGCCAGCCAGAGAGTCTTCACTTACCTGCCGCCCCTGGACAGGTAACCACCGAAGCCGGCCGCGGCGGTCACGGGCCGACGCAGATTCACCTGCCGCCCCTCCTCGACGCCATGGCGGAAGGCATCACTGGCCGCCACCCCTCCGGTCTGTCGGGTCTGGATTCGTGGATTGTGGTGCCGGTAGTAGGCGATGAGCCGGTCATCACCCTGCCAGACGAGAGCCGAGTTCTTCGCCGACACTTCAAGATCGCCCCGCTGGCGTCCGAGCTTCTCATGGAATCCCTGCAGCACGCCGGCGAAATAGCGCATACGCTCGCGGTTGCTGCGCAACCCGCGCTCGCGCCGATAGGCCGCCCACAACCGCTCGAGCAGCTGTGACAGGTAGGCGTGCACGTAGTCAGCCATGTCCAGGTTTGTCGGCGTACCGTAGACCTCCAGGACCGTACCTTCCAGGTCGCGCCCCGCCTCGTAGCTGCGAATCCACAACACCTCGACGAAGAAGAACTCGTTGAGGATCATGGCCAGCCACAGCTCCCAGGCCGGATGCCGGCCTTTCACCGCGCCCAGTTGACGGCGCTCGAAGCCGCGCGCCCCATCGGTGTCGACGAGTTCGATGTTGTACTCGAGCAGCAGACGCTGCGCCTTGTTGACCGCCGCCTGAGCTTCGTTCTGGTTCGGGCTATCGCTGAGGGACAGCAGCTTCTTTACCAGACGCGCAACCCGCACCTCGGCATGGTCCTGCTCCGCATCTGCGCCGGTGGACAGACGTCGCGCCGTCGCCTTCGGGTCACAGCGCAACTTGCGGCAGGCCTCACGAAACGCCGGGCCATGGGGATCTTCCTCCCCGGCATGCAGTACCTCCCACACGTACTGGTGCGCCATCTCGTGCCGCATCGTATCGAGCACTTCGTTCCACGGATCGGTACGGATATGGTTGCGGGAGATGGTGATCCGTCGCCGGGAAGGGTCCCACTCCCCGAGCCGCTGCTGACTGTCACCGAGTTGGACCTGCGGCCGTTGCAGGACGCCGTGCAGATACTCACGATCGTAGAATTCCCACCAGCGATAGAGGGCCCGTCCCCAGGCTCGCTCCAGGTCAGCGGGTTCGTGAGGGCTGGCGGAGCCCATCCCCCCTACCTGATCTCACGCACGAACGCCGGCGTCAACCGGCCGCTGAACACCTCGGACACGGGGCCCTTCATGGTGAGTTCGAAGGCCTCACCACGGACATCGATATGCAGATTGCCACCGGGCGCCTTGACCGTGACGGGGCTCTGCACCAGACCCAGGCGAACTGCAGCCGCCGCAGCGGCACAGGAGGATGACCCGGAGGCCTGTGTCTCGCCGGCGCCGCGCTCCCAGATGAGGATATAGAGCGACTTCGGCCCGACGGGGACCGCCAGCTGCACATTCGTGCGGCGGGGAAAGATCCTGTGATTCTCCAGTTGCGGACCGAGCTCGAGCAGCTCCTCCCGGGTCCAGGACTGACCGGGCTCGCGGAAGACGACGCAGTGCGGATTGCCGACGCTGACGCCGGTGAAACTCAGCGACCGACCCGCCGCCTTGATCGGCCGCTCGATCAGTTCGGCTGCCGACAGGCTGCAGGGCAGTGCTTGCGGCCGGAACGTGGCCTGCCCCATCTCCACGGTGGCCGAACTGGCGTCACCGTGGCTGTCGATATGCAGGTCGATGGCGACGAGGCCCCCCTTCGTCTCCACGGTGAACCGCTTCTTGCGTGTACGCCGTGTCGAGTAGAGATAGCGGGCGAAAATGCGCAGACCATTACCCGACTTCTCCGCTTCGGAGCCGTCGGGATTGTAGATACGCACGCCAAAATCGGCCTTCTTCGAAGGCACGAGAGCCAGGATGCCATCGCTGCCGGCACCCCGGTGACGATCGCAGATGGCGCGGATTCGTTTTTCAGTGAGTCGGAACTCGAGATCGGCCGGGTCCAGGGCGATATAGTCGTTGCCCAGACCATGGCCCTTGAAGAAGCCGTTTATCATGTCCGTGTTGCCCGGGAGGGTGGAGTGCGCCGACCCGGCAACCTAGCCATGCACCCCCACGGGGTCAACGGAGATGGGTCGTGGCGCCGATCAGCGGACCAGGAGCAGGCGCCGCGTGGTCAGACTCGACCCGGCTGTCAACCGCGCGAAGTACATGCCGGAGGCCACGGCATCACCGGCTTCATCACGGGCGTCCCAGATCGCACGGTAGCGCCCCGGCCGCACGGCATCCTGATCGAACAGGACGCGCACCCTCTGGCCGAGGACATCGAACATCTCCAGACGCACACGGGCCGGCTGCGCGCCAGCCACATCGAAGGGGATCGTCGTCGACGGGTTGAAGGGGTTCGGATAGTTCGGATGCAGCACGGAACAGCTCTCCTCCGGCATCCAGCAACTCGACGCTGGCCAGCATCCTGTCGAGATCGTCGCTGACGAGCCCCTGCAGCCGCAACAGCGGACCGTTGCCGTCGACCGGCCTGTCACCGGACAGAGCGATGGCCAGACGGCGGCCCTCTGCGACGGGCCAGGACATGATCTCGTGCGCGACGCCGGCGAAGATGGAGCCTTCGGCGTCGACGCTGACCCCGTCGGGAACGACGAGGGTCAGTCCTCGAAGTCCCCCAAGGTCTCGACCGCGCAGCACGTCCATGGGGCCGTCAGCGGGGTCAAACCACAGATCACCGTTGGCGGCCGCCACCGGGCGTGCCGCAGCGGTCACCTCCATGCCGATTCGCCCGAAGTTGTCCGCCAGCAGCAGGAAGTCGTCGAACCCGACCTGGCTGTCGCCGTCGAAGTTGGCCTTGCCTGCCGTGGACCAGTCAGGGCTGCTCGATGAGGAGCCGAAATGGCGCACCAGGATACCGAAGTCAGCCAGGTTGATCCGATTGTCGTCGTTGGCATCTCCAGCGGGGAGCGAATCCAGGCTGGTCGTGTCCGGCGCCACCCAGCGGAAGCTCAGGTTCCGGCGCACCGAGTCGATAGTCACCGTGTCCCCCACGACGCTGCCCTGCAGATGGGTGGCGACCTTGGCGAAGACTCTGTAGGTCCCGGTGGGGATCTGATCGAGGAAGAAGCGGCCCGACGTGTCCAGAGGCACCTGGATGCCTGGCGTCAGTCGATCCTCGTCGTTCAGCGAGGAAGCCAGTGTATCACCGCCGGCATCGATGAACAGCAGCGTCGCCTGATCGGAGGCGAGAGCGGTCACCGAGCGTCGCTGCGGCGCCACCTGCCCACTGACGAAGACATCCCGTACGGTCAGTCGTGTCGTGTCACCGAGCACAGGCTCGATCCAGGCGCCCGTCGAATCTTCCACGACGGCGGAGCTGCGATTGGCTGCCGCCTCGTCGTCGATGGCCAGGAAGGTCGACACCTGCTGACTGGCCAGGAACCACAGCTCAGCGATGAGAACCGGCTCGACGCCGGCGGACAGCGCCCCGCCCCCGGGGGTGGTGCTGATCAGGGACAGATCCACCTTGCCGCTGGCAGACACGTCGTTGTGGAACGCGTTGATCGCCGGCGTGAAACTACCGAGGACATCGCTGCTGACGCGGAAGGGCATGGTGGTGTCAGCCGGCATCGCCAGCAGACGCAGCGCCGACGGCTCGTACGTGAGGAAGACGGAAGCGCCGGCGATGCGATGCCCGGCAGGGGTCAGATAGATCTGGGCCCGCAGCGTGTCGCCGCGGCTGACGCGAGGGGCATTCGTCAGCTTCAGATCGAACAGTGGAGCTCGACGTCGTCATCGATCCGGATACCCGCATCGTCTCCATCACACCCACCGATGGCTCGCGAGAGGGTGGCAGCATCCGCTTCACGGCGACGACGACGAGACAGACGGCGAGCGACTCCCTCGATATTCACATCGCCAACGTCACACCTGTCATCGACGTGCCCGACCTGTTCCTCGATGCCGGGGAGTCGGCCCAGCTCCTGCTCGATGATTTCGCCACCGATGACGATGTCATCAGCCTCCTCACGTGGAGCGCCACACCGCTGGCGGCGGGCGTGACGGCCAGCCTGAACCAGGCGGTCCGGGCGCTGACGTTGACGGCGGACGAAGGCGTGACGGGCGATCTTACCGTCGCCTTTTCCGCCACGGATGAGCAGGGCGCCGCCGGCCTCGACACCATGCTTGTGAGCGTCCGTTCACCCGACGAGGAGCTCCCCGATTCGAGTCTCGTCGACACCACCGGGACCAACGAAGCTCCCGTGATCGAACCCCTTGGCATCCTCAGCTTCCTCAATGGCAGCGAAGGCCGGCTGACCCTCGACAACGTCACCGCGGACGACAACCCCGTGACAGAGTTGCGCTGGACGGCCGAAACCGATCTCGGTGTCACCGCCGTGATCGACGCCGACCGGCGATTGACCGTGACGGCCATCGACGAGTTTACCGGGACCACGACCATCCGACTCTCGGCCATCGACATCTTCGGCGCCCGTGGCACCGCCACACTGGTGGTCGAGGTCCGCGCCCAGGTCGACACCCCCGACATGGGTGATTTCGACGGCAGCGGCCGCGTCGACCTGGACGACTTCTTCCCCCTGGTCGATCAGCTGGGCAACTCCGTGTTCACGCCAGGATTCGACGCCAGGTTCGATATCAACGACGACGGCCGTGTCAGTTTCGACGACTTCTTCCTGTTCCTCGACATCTACGAGGCGCACCGGGTCAATCCCTGACGCCTGCGGAATCCGCACGGCGCACGGCTTGCCGAGGCACGAACTCCGCCTAATTTACCGGGGCTGTTTCCCCCTCACCACCAGGCCCGGAGTCCATTCTCTTGAAGCCCCCATTCCTGCCGCTCTGGCCTGCTGCCTGCGGCGCCTGGATCTGCCTCGTTCCGACGACGACGGCGGCCCAGGGCGATCATCCGCCCGCCTCCGTCATCGTCGCCGAAATCCAGCAGCGTACGATCACCAGCCAGGTCGAGTTGGTAGGCACCGTCCACCCCCGGCGAACCAGCCGGGTGGCCAGCGAGTCCGAGGGCAAGGTGGTGGCCCGTTTCAAGGAATCGGGGCAGCCCCTCGTACGGGGCGAGGCGATCCTGCGACTGACGAACGATGAGCTGCAGGCGCGTCTCATCGAAGCCGAGGCCGACCTTCGACTGCGCGCCTCGCGGCGCGACCACAGCCGCAGCCTGCGCGACAGCGACGCCATCTCCGAAGACGAAGCCATCGAAACGGAGTACGAGTTCGAGCGCGCCCGCTCCGAGCTGCAGGACCTGGAGACGCGCATCGAGGATCTGACGATCCTGGCCCCCTTCGACGGCGCCCTCGTCGAGAGTCTGGTCGAGATTGGAGAATGGGTTGATCGGGGCCAGAACGTCGCCCACATGGTGGCCGCCGATACGGCCCGGGTCTACGTCAACGTACCCGAGCGCTACGTCGACCGACTCCGCCTCGGTGATTCCGCCGAGGTCACCGTCTCGGCTCTGGGAACCGACTCGATCGAAGCACTCGTTGTCGCCATCCTGCCGCAGGGATATGAAGACTCGCGGACCTTTCCTGTGATCGTCCAGTTCCTCAACCCCGGCCGTCGCGTCCGCGGCGGCATGTCGGCAGCGGTTCGGCTGTCGATCAAGGAACCGAGAGAGGATCTGCTCGTACACAAGGACGCCATCATGACCGGCGCCATGGGCAGTCACCTGTTTCTCGCCCGCGAGGGGTCGGCCGCGATGCTGCCGGTGACAACAGGCCTCGCATCTCAAGGAAATGTGGCCATTTCCGGCGATGGCCTGCAGGCGGGTGATCTGGCCATCGTCCGCGGCAACGAACGTCTGCGCGACGGCCAGGCGGTACGCGTCGTGCGCAAGGTTCACTAGGGACCACTGCGACATATGAAACTCGTCGATACGTCCATCCGTCGACCCGTGAGTGTCATCGTGGGTGTACTTCTCGTGGCCCTCTTCGGCCTGATCGCCCTCTTCCGCATCCCCGTGCAGCTGACACCCGACGTCGACCGCCCCGTCGTCACGGTGAACACCTTCTGGCTCGGAGCCAGCCCCGAGGAGGTGGAGCAGGAGATCGTCCAGCGTCAGGAGGAGGAGCTCAAGAGCGTCGAGGGACTGGAAAAGATGACCAGCGAGTCATTCGACAGCCGCTGTCGGGTGGTCCTCGAGTTCGGCGTCGGCCTTGACCCCGACGCCCTGCTGCTGCTGGTGTCGAACAAGCTCGATCAGGTCAGCGGCTATCCCCTAGACGCCGAGAAACCCACCCTGACGTCGGGTTCGGGAGGCAACACCGGGGCCATCACCTGGTTGATCCTCGAGGCTCTGCCGGGCAACGAGGACGTCGACATCGAAACCTACGGTGACTTCATCGAGGATCTCGTCAAAACCGGTCTCGAACGAGTGCCCGGTGTCGCCGAGAGCAATGTCTACGGGGGCTTCGAGCGGGAGCTGCAGATCATCGTCGACCCCGCGGCCATGGCCGCCCACGCCGTCACCGTGTCGCAGATGGCGGCGGCCATCACCGCTGAGAACACCAACATCAGCGGCGGCTCCTTTGACGAGGGCAAGCGCCGCTACATCGTGCGCACCGTGGGCCAGTACACCTCACCGGAGCAGATCGAGGCGGTCGTCATCCGCGACGACGGCCCGGGTGGCCGGGTCCGTGTCGCCGATGTAGCCCGGGCTCATCTCGGCTACAAACGCGCCACGGTGACGGTGCGCCAGCGCGGCAAGTCGGCCATCGCCGTCAACGCCACGCGGGAGACGGGCGCCAACGTCCTCGAGGTCATGGAGGGGATCCGCGCTGCCGCAGCGCGTTATAACAGCGGCCCTTTGAAGCGCGAGGGGCTGTACCTGCGCCAGGTGTACGACGAAACCGACTACATCAACTCCTCCATCGATCTGGTGCGCAGCAACATCTTCATCGGCGGCGCCCTGGCCACCCTGGTGCTGCTCCTCTTCCTGCGCTCCGCCTCCAGCGTTCTCATCATCATCACCTCGATCCCCATCTCCATCGTCGGCACCTTCCTGATCATGTCCCTGATGGGACGCAACATCAACGTCATCAGCCTGGCCGGCATGGCCTTTGCCGTGGGCATGGTGGTCGACAACGCCATCGTTGCCCTGGAGAACATCTACCGTCACCGGCAGATGGGAAAAGACCGGTTGCGTGCCTCCTTCGAAGGCGCCCGGGAGGTATGGGGCGCCATGCTCGCCAGCACGCTGACAACGATCGCCATCTTCCTGCCTATCGTCTTCATCGAGGACGAGGCGGGGCAGCTGTTCCGCGACATCGCCATCGCCGTCTCCTCCTCTGTCGCGTTGAGTCTCATCGTCGCCCTCACCGTGATCCCCATGATGTCGGCGCGCCTCATGCGCAACCGGCTCCCCGGGGGCGAAGAGGATGACAACGGCAACCTGCTGGACCGCTTCGGCAGCAGCATCAGCCGGGCCATCTCCGACAGCGTCTACCGCATCAGTGGCAGCACCGTGCTGCGCGTCGGTGTCGTCGTCTTCCTCATCGGCGCGTCGCTGCTGTCTGCGTGGAGCCTGCTGCCGAAGGCCGAGTACCTGCCCACCGGCAATCGCAACCTGATCTTCAGCATCCTGCTGCCGCCGCCGGGGTACAACCTCGACGAGTTGATCGACGTGGGTCATCAAATCGAGGATGTCCTGCGGCCGCGGTGGGAGGCTCGACCGGACTCACCGGAGGCAGAAGCCCTCGACGGCCCACTGGTGCCCCACATGTTCTACGTCGCTTTCGGCCGTTCGGCCTTCATGGGCGCCCGCGCCCACGATCCGACGCGGGTCAAGGAGTTGATCCCCATCATTCAGCAGCCCCTGTTCGCCGTACCGGGAATGATCGCCATCGTGCGCCAGTCCGGACTGTTCCAGGGCCTCGGTGGCGGCCGGGCCATCGATCTGGAGATCAGCGGTCCGGATCTCGGGAGACTGCTGGCGATGGGTGGCCGCATCTTCGGCCAGGTCAGACAGGTAGTACCGGGGGCCCAGGCCCGGCCGATCCCCAGTCTCGATCTGGGAAACCCCGAGGTCCGTGTCATACCCGATCGCATACGCGCCGCCGATGTCGGTCTGACGGCCCGTGAGATCGGCATCACGGTGAATGCGCTGATGGACGGGGCTCTGATCGACGGCTATCAGTATGAGGGGGAGGAGATCGACATCTCCCTGAAGGGCGAAGACGACTGGTTCCGCACTCAGGACATCGGCCAGTTGCCGATGTACACCGCAGCGGGACCTGTACCGCTGCACTCGGTGGCCGACATCGTCGTCACCAGCGGGCCGGAACAGATCAACCATATCGAACGCAACCGGGCCATCACGATCCGTATCGTGCCGCCCGAGACGACACCTCTGGAAACGGCCCTGGAAGACATCGAGACCCAGATCATCGAGCCGCTGCGCGCCTCCGGAGAACTGGCGCCACCGTACGACCTGCGCCAGTCAGGCACCGCCGACGACCTGGCCAAGACGCAGAAGGCTCTGCAGTGGAACTTCCTGCTGGCCCTGCTGATCACCTACCTGCTGATGGCATCGCTCTACGAGAGCTTCCTGTATCCCTTTGTCATCATGTTGAGCGTGCCCCCCGCCGCCGCGGGTGGGATCTTCGGCCTGGCGGCGGTGAATCTGCTCATCGGCTACCAGGCGCTGGATATCCTGACGATGCTCGGATTCGTCATCCTCATCGGCGTCGTCGTCAACGCCGCGATCCTCATCGTCCACCAGACACTCAACGTGCTGAACGAGGAGGAAGGTCTCGACCATCGCGAGGCGATCCGGCGGGCCGTCGAAAGCCGCGTACGCCCCATCTTCATGTCGACCATCACCAGCGCCTTCGGCATGTTGCCCCTGGTGCTGTTCCCCGGTGCCGGGTCGGAGCTCTATCGCGGCCTTGGCAGCGTCGTCATCGGCGGTCTGCTCGTCTCCACGATCTTCACCCTGTTCCTGGTGCCCACCTTCCTCAGCCTGGCCATGGACATTCGCGCCTGGGCGGCTTCCGCCCGGCGATCAGAAACGTAGAGCGATCAGCGGCAGGCGAAGACCACTGGCGCTGGCCACGCCTCTGGCCCGGTCTTTATAGGCGGCGTTGTCGGCGTTGACCTGATCGCGCAGATGGGCCAGAGATGCCAGCCGGGTCCAGGCGGCAAAGGGCAGCCAGCCGGCGGCGCCATCCTTGCCCGTCGTAATGGCCGTGCCCACCACCAGGGCGGTGAAACCGAGCATCGTATACCCCTGACGGGCATCGCCGGCGTAGAAGAACCCGGCGCCGGGAATCACCACTTCGAGACCAAGGGCGAGGGGTGTCGAGCGTGACGCACGGTACGGGGCGGTGCGCTGGGGAATGCGGCGAACGCCGATCTCACGGGCGGACCGGATGTCAGCCACCCGGTACACGGCGGGGCGAACGTGCAGGGCGCCGATCACTTCGCGCACTGCCACGGTGTCCCCCGTCAGTGACTGCACCTGGATCTGCCGGATGCCGCCAGATTCCAGAGTGATCTCACCCCACAGTGAATCTTCGTGCAGATGCTGCAGCGTAGTGGCCACATCGGCAGCCTGTAGACTCGTGGCACAGAGGGCGAGACTGAGGACGGCACCGGCGACTTTGCAGGTGATGTTCATCTGGAAGGAATCTCCATCGGCTAGGACACCGTATATGTTCTGTCACCTGCCTAGTGTACGGGCCGGTTGGCGGAAGGGTCAAATGACGACACTGAAGGTTTCGGTGGCCCTGCCGATACTAACGGGGAGTGGGTAGATCGGCCTCGGCTGCGATACCCGTTCCCGCCGGACAGGGACGTACGGTGACGGGCACCGCCCGTTTGGAAACCACGGTCACCGAGCAATCGGACACCCGCCGAGTTTCAGACCCCACAGGGATGTGGGGTTTTCTTTTGTACCCTACTTTCAACCGCCATGAGAGATCGACTGAACGTCGCCATGGAGGCCGCCCGTCGCGCCGGCACCCTGATTCTCGAGTTCTACGAGGGCGACTACGACGTACGCGACAAGAACCAGACAGATGGCGACAAGTCGCTGCGCGACGCCGACTACGATCCCGTCACCAGCGCCGATCGCGCCGCCGACGACAGCCTCAAGCGTGAGTTGCGCCAGGCCTTTCCGGAGTATGGCTGGCTGTCCGAAGAGACCGTCGACAGCGCCGAACGACTGCAGAAGGAGTCGGTCTGGGTTGTTGATCCAATTGACGGCACCAAGGAGTTCCTCACCGGGATTCCGGAGTTCGTCGTCTCCGTAGCCCTGGTCACCGATGGTGTTCCGGTGGTCGGCGTGATCTACAACCCTTCGCGAGACGAGCTCTACGGCGCCGTGCAGGGGGGCGGCACCTTCCTCAACGGCAACCGCGTGTTCTGCACCGACACCGCGCAGTTGTCCGACTCCACGCTCATCGTCAGCCGTTCCGAAGACGCCCGCGGCGAGATCGATCCCCTGCGCCAACACCTGAAGGAGATCCGCCCCGTCGGTTCGGTGGCCTACAAGCTGGCCGTCGTTGCCGCCGGCGCCGCCGACCTCAATGTGAGCGTCCAGCCGAAGAACGAGTGGGACGTCTGCGCCGGCGATCTGCTCGTACGTGAAGCCGGAGGCCACATGGTGAACCTGGAGGGCGAGGTGCGCCGCTACAACCAGGCCGACCCGCTGATCCGAGGTGGTCTGGCGGCCGGCAACACAACGCTGGCCGACGCCTCCGTCGACCTTATCCGCCGCGTCTGCGACTGACCAACGCCCCGTGTCTGCAGCCCCTCCCGACAATGCGGACATCGTCGGCTTCCTCAAGCGCCAGGCGGCGCTCATGGAGTTGGCCGGCCAGAACAGCTTCCGTGTCCGCGCTTTCGACAATGCCGCCCGTATGCTGGAGGAGCTGGAGGTGGACATCGTCGAGATGTCAGCGGCCGAGACCCTGACCGAGATCGACGGCATCGGCAAGGGACTGGCCGAGTTTGTCGCCGAGTACATCGAGTCCGGCAGCACGTCCGCGTACGACGAGCTGACCGAGACCGTGCCGGAAACCCTCCTCGACATCCTGCGCATACCCGGCCTGGGCACGAAGAAGGTGAAGGCCATCCACGAGGCCCTCGACATCGCTTCCATGGAAGAACTGGAAGCGGCCTGTCACGAAGGGCAGCTGGACGGCCTGTCCGGCTTCGGCAAGAAGACCCAGGAGAACATCCTCAAGGGGATTGCCGGACTGTCCCGATACCAGGGACAGTATCGGCTGGACCAGGCCCTGACCGATGCCCGGGCCCTCGTCGGGCAGCTCGAGTCCCACCCCGCCACGATCCGCGTCAGCATCGCCGGCAGCCTGCGCCGCCACAAGGAAGTGGTAAAAGACGTCGACATCGTGCTGAGCACGGAGTCACCCGTGGACGTGGCCGAGGCCTTCGCCGCCCTGCCCCAGGTCATCGACGTACTGTCCCAGGGCGAGCGCAAGACCGCCGTTCGCCTCAAGAGCGGCATCCAGGTCGACCTGCGCCTGGTAGCCGACGAGCACTACGCCTCCATGCTCCATCACTTCACCGGCAGCAAGGACCACAACGTCACCATGCGCTCCCGGGCCCTGGCGCGAGATCTGCACCTGAACGAATACGGCCTGTTCCGCGGCAAGGATGGGGGCGGAGACCGCATCGACACGGCGGACGAGGACGAGCTGTTCCACGCGCTCGAGTTGAACTTCGTCCCCCCGGAGCTGCGCGAAGGCCTGGGAGAAGTGGAGGCCGCCGAAGAAGGCGAGCTACCCCAGCTCCTGCAGGCCAGCGACATAAGAGGGATGCTGCACGTACACACCAAAGCGTCAGACGGCGACGACACCCTGGAAGAGACGGTGGCGGCCGTTCGCAACCGCGGTTACGAGTACGTCGCCATCTGCGACCACTCGAAGTCGGCGGGTTACGTCTTCGGCCTGAAGGTCGCCGACATCGAAGAGCAGCACGCCGAGATCGACGCCCTGCAGGCCGACTCCCCCGACTTCCGCATCCTCAAAGGCATCGAGTCCGACATATTGAGGAACGGCGATCTCGACTACGACGACGATGTCCTGGCCCGCTTCGACCTCGTCGTCGTTGCCATCCACAACGCCCTGGCCATGGACGAGTCAGCGCTGACGGCACGTGTCATCAAGGCCATCGAGCACCCCGCCGCCAGTGTGCTCGCCCACCCCACCGGCCGCCTGCTGCTGGAACGCGACGGCTACAGGATCAACCTGGAAGAAGTGGTTGCCGCCGCCGCCAGCAACAACGTTGCCCTCGAGTTGAACACCCACCCCGCCAGATTCGACCTCGACTGGCGCTGGCTCAACCGTGCGAAGGAGGCCGGCTGCAAGGTTGCAGTGAATACGGACGCTCACAGAATCAGCGACCTGGACAGCCTGGAGCTGGGGACGGGTATCGCGAGAAAAGGGTGGCTCACCCCCGACGACGTCATCAACACGATGACGGTGGATGAGCTGTTGGCGTGGGTGCGAGGTTGAGCGAGGGCCTGGCGAAAAAACCAGACGAGTGCTCCGAGCCTTGACTGGTCTCTCAGCTCTGAGACGGACTCGAGTCTGGCAATGACGCCGAAGTAGCCTCGGATGACAGGTCGATCAAGGACTGGCCTTCGATTTCAGGCATAGATCGAAGGTGCGCAACAAGCGTCTCGACATCACACCGATACTCGTTCGCTATATCATCCTTGATCTGCCAGAGCTCTCTGATCACTTCATCGGCCATTGTCGTTAGCTCCCATCAGTTCCTGAGGAGTGCAGATCTCCGGCGTGGCATATCCTTCTGCTATGCACACTGCCCGGACGATCGGTTTGGTTTCGGCGTTGTCCAGATGTCGGAAGTTCCAAGTCAGCAAGTAGTCGATTCCATGCACTGCCGAGACGGCGACGTGGAGAGCATCGTCCAGGGCAGTGGCTGGCAGCGCATTGCGCTCGATCAGGGCCTTAGAAAAATCCATGACAGCATCCGTGATAGCAAGAAGCGGCAAGGCAGACAGGGCATCGACGCGTCGTACCGCCGCATCGGGATCACCTCTCCCCGCTTCCTCCATCGAAACCTGCGACGTGTAGAGATCGAATCGGCTCCTCTGTAGATCCCACCAATCATGCGTTGTCTTCTGCCACGCGGCAGCCAACAAGTCTCCTGTCGGACGGGCAGTAAGATACGAGACGATTGAGGTCTCGATATAGACAGATGTTGCACCCATACAGGTGGCCAGTTTCGAATGTCAGTCTCGGGCTAGTGTGGTCGATTTCTCAGGTAAGGTAATAACCTACCAAGTCGCTTGCCTGTTCGGCTCACCCCAATTCACGCACTGGATACCCTCCACTTCCATGTCGATAGCGGGCGAAGGGGTGGCGCGCTCCCTCAACTCTCGGCGCCTGCCCATCTGGCTTCCTCCCTAGTGCTCTGTTAAGAATTGAAGGTTGTACTTTTTCGTAAGTCGTGGTACCATGGTGACATAT
>PBSR01000078.1 GCA_002726335.1 Gemmatimonadaceae bacterium | reverse complement strand
GAGGGGGAACGTTCAGCGATGTGGCCTCCGCCTCCGGTGTGGGAGACAACCGGAACAGCGTCTCGGCCCAGTGGATCGACTACGACAACGACGGCGACCTCGACCTCTACGTCGTCAACCGCGAGCAGGAGAACGGCCTCTACCGAAACGATCTGAACGCCGCTGAGGGAGTGTTCACCGAGATCGCCTGTGCCCTGTCCCTGGCCGACGCCGAGATCGGCCAGTCTGGAACCTGGGCTGACTACGACAACGATGGCGACCTCGATCTCTACGTGAGCAACGTGGGTGCCAACGCTCTCTACCGCAACGACGGGCAGGACACCTTTACCGACCAGGCAGCCGCGGCCGACGTGGATCTGCTCAGTTCCGGGTGGGTCACCGCCATGGCTGCATGGGCGGACGTCAACGGTGACGGCTGGCTCGACCTCTACCTCGCCAACGGCGCCGATCGCCAGCTACAGCCCGACGTGCTGGCCGCCGGTTCGGCCACTGGGGTTTTCGCCGACTCCACTGGCACGGCCAGTCTACCTGTGACAGCTTCCGCCCATCTTTCCGTAGCTTTCGCTGACATCGATACCAACGGCACGCCTGACCTCTACGTCACCGACGGATTGGGCCCCTTTGGCGGCGGCAACAACCGGCTCTACCAGAACGTGGCCGACGATTCGCTGTTCCTGCGCGTCGTCGTGCGCGGCAAGGGTGCCGCCGCCGGAGGCGCTAACCTCTACGGCTACGGGGCGAAAGTGTACCTGATCGACGCCGTATCTAACGACACCGTCGCCTTCCAGCAGGTCTTGCCGCCCATGGCGGTTCCGCGCACCGTGACCTCCGATGACGGCACGACAGCCGGTGGCGCTGAGGTCATCTTCGGCGCACCAGCCGACGCTTACAACGTCTCGGTCCTGTTCCCCGGAAACCCGCAGGCCGGTATCGGCCCCAACGTGAGTGGCGGTGATGTCATCGTCATCGACGAGCCATAGCGGCGTGAATACGGTCCTTCGAAAATCGCGGCTCCGCAACGTATGCTTCACGCTGCTTGCCGGTGTCCTCGTCTCGGCCTCTGTCGATGCCGCCTCTCGCCAGACCGATGTCGGCGTGCGCGCCATCGGCATGGGTGGGGCCTTCTCCGCTGTTGCCTCAGACGCTGCCGCTGTGCGCTGGAATCCGGCGGCCATCGCCACTCTGCAGCGGCAGGAGATCACCGGGGCCTACGCCGACCGCTACGGCCTGGGGCTGGACGAGTCGTATCTGGCCTACGTGCTGCCCCTCACCGAGCGCCACGCCCTGGGGCTCGACTGGTTCCACCGCGGCTTTGATGACGTTGCCGGCGGATTGGGTCTGCAGTCGTCACACAACATGATCAGCCTGGCCTACGGCTATCGCAACGGCATCTCCCGTCTGCAGCCGCTGATCGGCAACGCTTCTGTCGGTCTCGCCGCCAAGTGGCTGGCCCAGGACGCCGAACTCGATGGCCGCTCCGTCATGTCCGCCACGGGCGTGGGCTTCGACGTGGGCCTGCTCTACCCCCTGCCCCACGGTCTGCGCTTCGGTTTCGCCGTGCAGGACGTGGGCGGCACCTCTGTCGAGCACGACAGCGGCCTCAACGAGACGATTCACGACAGCCGCTGGCGGGCCGGGCTGGCCTGGAAGCCGATCGAAGGTCTCACAGTGGCCAGCGATGTCGACGACCACGTGCGCCTGGGCGCCGAATACTGGGTGCAGGGCCTGCTGGCCCTCCGTGCCGGTTTGCGCTCCGAGCTCGACAGCCCCGACAGCGGCGGTGACGCCACCACGACCAGCTTCGGACTGGGAGTCAAATACCGCTTCGCCCGCATCGACTATGCCTACGAGCGCCACCCGGTGCTCGACGCCACACACTACACGTCGGTGTCGCTGGCCTACAATCCACGGGTCATCACCATCAAGGATGCCACCGTGCGGCCGAGCCCGGTGTTTCGCTCCCTCTACCCGCACTACCAGGAGAGTGAGTTCTTCGATGTGGTGCTGACGAATTCGGCGGCCCAGCCCATCGAGGCCACCGTCGGTCTGTTCCTGCCGCGCGTGATGAGTGTTCCCCACACCGAGACCATCATCCTGCCGGCGCAGAGCTCCGAGAAATACGCCTTCTCGGTGACTTTCGACTCCGACCTGTTCAACGAGGCTGATGCCTACTACGACCACTTCGTCACACCCGTTGTCTCCGTCTCCTACTCGCGTGACCGGCGGGAACAGAAGGTCGAAAAGCAGCTGGAACGGGTTTATGTGGCCGGCAAAGGTAAGCTCAGCTGGAATGTGGAGGGCATGGCCGCCGCCTTTGTCACGCCCTCGGATCTGGCCGTGGCAGGTCTGGCTCGCGGTCTCGTCCAGCGGTACGACGACGTGCTGTCCCGCAAGTTCAACAACTCGAACATGGGCAAGGCGGCCGTACTCTATGACGCTCTGGGCATGTACCGCCTCAGCTACCAGGCCGACCAGAAAACCCCGTTTGCCAGCATCTCCGACGACAAGACGATCTTCGACACCGTGCAGTATCCCAGCGAACTGCTGGCCAAGCCCGAGGACGTGGACGTCAAGATCGGTGACTGTGACGATCTGACCGTACTCTATGCGTCACTGCTGGAAAACCTCAGCATCGACACCGCATTCCTCGAGGCCAACGACCCGGGGGCTGGACACATCTACCTCATGTTCGACTCGGGCATACCGCTCGACCGCGCCGAGGACCATTTCAGCTCCCCAGCCGAGTACGTCGAGTGGCAGGGGCGGGTCTGGATTCCGGTGGAAACCACGATGTACGGCTTCACCTTCGCCGATGCCTGGCGCCAGGGAGTCGGCGAGTACAAGCGGCTCAAGCCACGTGACCTTGTCGACGAGGTCTACGTCCAGAAGTGGATGCAGACGTACAAGGCCCCCGTCCTGCCGGCTCAGGACATCGTGCTGCCGACAACGGACAGGGTGGACAGCCTGCTGTCGCGAGACCTCGAGTTCTTCGACCGGCGCACCGATGAGATCGCCCTGGGTTCGGTCACCTCCCTCGACACGCCGGACGGCGCCTATGACGCCGGTGTCGCCTACCTGCGTGCCAACCACCTGGAGAAGGCAGCGGGCATGTTCGACCGGGCCCTCGGCATGCGCACCAGCCACGCCGACGCACTCAACGCCCAGGGCGTCATCGCCACCCGCCTGGGCGCCTACGACGAGGCCCTCGACTATTACCGCCGTTCTCTGGCCGTCAGCGACGACAATGGCGTGCGCATGAACATCGCCCTCACCTATTACCTCAACGGTGAACGCGAGCAGGCCGACGAATACTTCGAACAGGTCGTGTCTCTCGATGAGGGGTACGGTGAGCTGTTCGACTTCCTCTCGTCGGTGGGTGACGCCGAGCAGTATCACGAGATCGGCGTCAGTTACCTGAGGCAGTTGCGGCTGGATCAGGCCCTCGAACAGTTCGACCTGGCCATCGAGGCGGATGCCGGCTATGCCGACGCCCACAACGCCCGGGGTGTCGTGCTGGCCCGCCAGGGGCGGGCTGAAGATGCGCTGCAGGCCTTTGAGAGTGCCGTACAGCTGGGTTCCGACCAGATGGGCTACCGGCTGAACGTGGCCCTGGCCCACCACCTGCTGGGCAACTATGATCGGGCCGATGTGCTCTATCGCCAGGTGGTCGCCGAGGACGACAGCTATTCCGGTCTCTACGATTTCCTCGCCGCCACCGAGACAGCGGATGAGAGCTACCGGATCGCCACCGGGTACATGCAGCAACAGCAGTGGGACAAGGCGCTGGCGCGGCTGGACGATGCCCTGGCCGCCGATCCGCGGCAGGCTGCAGGCCTCAACGCCCGCGGCGTCGTGCTCACCCACCTGGGAGACTACGATGAGGCCTTCACGATGTTTGAGCGTGCCGAGGAGCTGACACCCACGGACGCCGGCATCCGGCTGAACATGGCCATCGTCCGTCACCTGCAGGGACGACGCCACGAGGCGGCCGTCATCTACCGGCAGCTGGTAGACATGGAGCCGTCGTACCAGGGATACCTCGACTTCCTCGAAGAGGAGTAGAGCAGCTTGCTGCTCGAAAGCAACTTGTTGCTCGAAACCAGCTTGCTGGTCAGGAACCCGGCGCGGCAGGGCCGCGTCTGAAGAAGATGAGAGGCGACGCGCTGACCATCTTCATGTGTGATACAGATCATGGCGGATCGGTCGGATCCGGTCGATCTTATTGGAGTGAGACATGGACTGCAGCGCAGACCCGCGCTGACAGCCTGCATTGGACACGAACAGGGAGAGCTCGCATGAAAGCGCCGAAGTGGATACTCGCCCTGGCGCTGCTGGCTCTGGTAGCGGTGCCGGTGATGGGGCAGCAGGACGCGGCGGAGACCGGTACCCAGGCCAGTGCTCAGACGCAGGGCCAAGCCGGTGACTCGGCCGAGATAGACGTGGACGATGTAGTCGACGAGGAGTGGCTGAATACGATCTGGACGCAGGTCGACGACATGGTCAAGACCGAAGAACACAAGCTCCAGGAAACGGTCACCGTCGCCGGTGTACGTGGTGCCGAGGCTGAGGACGCCATCCTCGACAAGCTCTACTACAAGGGCGCCAAGCGCTACCCCAGCCAGGACAAGCTGCACAAAGCCATCGAGACGCTGACGAAGGCCATCGCCGAGGGTCCGAAATCGGCCAACGCTCCCATGCAGAAATACTTCGTCGCCCAGTGTTATGAGAAACTGGGCCAGAACACGGAGGCTCGCGATTACTACACTCGCGTGTCCAAGGATCACCCGCAGTCGACGTGGGCCGCCAAGGCACAGAAAGACCTGACGCGCATGGCGTCACGCTGAAGGTCCGCATCGGGGCACCACCCCCCTGACGGGCGTGAGTGATATAATAAGGAGAGGTCGGCGAGCCCGACCTCTCCTTTTTTCTTAGCTTTCGCCGTTGCCATGGCTGACGGAAAAAACCAGGACCAGATCATTCAGCTCGCACTGGGCCCGCTGGTCGGCGTGCTCGTCTTCCTGTTCTCCCTCACACAGATCTACGAGCGCGCCGAACTGGTCACCTACGACTGGCGCTTCAACGTGCGCAATTCGGCCTTCGGGCCGCCGGCGATGAGCCCCCACCTGGGGACCATCGATATCGATCTGCAGAGTGTCGAGGCGGAAGGGCGCTACCAGGACTGGACCCGGGACAAGTACACCGAGGTCGTCCGTCTCCTCAGCGACTACGGTGCGCGACTGGTCGGGTTCGATGTCTTCTTTATCGAGCCCTCCACGAATCTCGTGTCGGAGAATCAGCTTCGCGAACTGGCGCAGATTGACGCCGCGTCCGTCGAGGCGCTGCTCGAGCGCTCTGACTTCGACGCCATGTTCCAACAGGCGATCGCCGAGGCCGGCAATGTCTACCTGGCCCAGACCGTCGTCGTGCCCGACAGCGTGCGCCCCGTCGAACCACGCACCGCGGACCAGGATCTTGCCCTGCAGACGATCCGCGAGCGCTCTCCCCGCCTGATCGACGGCGATGGCAGCACGCTGGCCCGGGGCGTCGACTTCGACCCGCCCCTGCGCTCCCTGCGCGAAAAGGCCCGCAATTTCGCCTACGCCCAGACGGTGACGGACGTCGATGGCGCGCGTCGACGGTATCCCCTGGTCTATCAGTACGAGGATGTCGTCTTCCCCTCCATGGCCCTGGCCATGGCCTGCGACATACTCGAGATCCCCATCACCTCGATCGAGATCGAACCCGGACACCATGTACGCCTGCCGCAGGCGCAAATGCCCGACGGTAGTGTACGCGATCTCGAGATCCCGATCGACGCCAGCGGCAACATGAATGTCAACTGGTCCGGACGTTGGCAGGACACCTTCAATCACTATCCGCACGCGACCCTGCGGCAGGCGGCCAGGAGACAGGCACAACAGGCCTTGCTCGACGAGATGAAACGCCTTGTCGCCGAGGATTCACAGATGGGAGACACCCGCAAACTTGTGCGCTCCTTGATCCGGGCTGGCTACCGCGATCGCGACATGCTCCAGACCGTTCTGCGTCTGTTCGCGCAAGCCAGTGGGGTTGAGGCGGCGTTGACCCAGAATCCCAACTTGACTGCACAGTCTTTCTGGAAGTCACGTGGCGTTGACGTGCCTCCCGAGCACCACATACTGCTCTTTGAGCAGGTACAACGTACTCTCAGTATTGCGGCACAGATCGACAATGATGGCGATATCCTCGTAGCTGAACTGCAGGCGTCCCGGCCTGACGACGACCCGGTCCTCGTCGAGCAGAGCGCCTACTTCGTGCGTGCCTCTCTAGAAGACGGAGTCCTGCCAGCAGCCGCCCATCCCCTCTACTTCTATCCCTATGAACGCTACCAGTCGCGCCGGGGCCGCTCGGCCTCCGTCACGCCCGACGACGTGGCCGGCAAGGTCCTGTTCTATGGTCTCACCGCACCGGGTACCACCGACCTCAGTGTGACGCCCGTCGAGGGCAACTACCCGATGGTGGGCATCTACCCGAACGTGCTCAACACGATCCTTCAGGACGCCTTCATCCGGCGTATGCCGCCGTGGACGGATGCCCTGCTCATCGTCGCCCTCGGTGTTTTGCTGTCCCTCGTCATTCCCGGCCTGCGCGTCCTCACGGGAGCCGCTCTGATCGCCGGCCTCGTGGGGCTCTACGGCGCCGTCGCCTTTTTCGCCTTCACTCACGCCGGACTGTGGCTCGAGATCGTCGCACCACTGATGACCCTCGTCATCGGTTATCTGGCGCTGACCATCTACGGCTACGTCATCAAGGAGAAGGAGAAGGAGTTCGTCCAGGGGGCTTTCGGTCACTACCTGTCGCCGGCCGTCGTCAACGAGATCATGAACAATCCTGGCATGGTCGAACAGCTCGGTGGGGAAGAACGCGTCATGACCGCTTTCTTCTCGGATGTGGCCAGCTTCTCGACGATCTCTGAATGTCTCACGCCCGTCGAACTGGTGACGTTCATCAACGAGTACCTGCAGGAGATGTGCGCCATCGTCGAGGACTACGGCGGCACCATCGACAAGTTCGAAGGCGACGCCATCCTCGCCTTCTACGGCGCCCCGGTCTACTACGAGGACCATGCCGAACGAGGGTGCATGGCCTGTGTCGATCAACAGCGGCGACTGGTCGAGATGCGCGATCGCTGGAATCAGGACAAATCCCTGCCGCCAGCGCTGCAGCAGCTGCGGGAGCGTTGGGAAGATCAGGGCCGTATTTTCGCCCACGTACGCATGGGGCTCACCGCCGGACCGATGGTGGTGGGCAACATGGGCTCCCTGTCGCGCACCGACTACACGATGATGGGCGACACCGTCAATCTGGCCGCGCGCTTCGAGAGTGGCCAGAAGATCTACGGTACGGGAATCATGGTAAACGAGGCCATCTACGAAGCCGTAGCGGACAAGGTCGAGGCCCGGCGTCTCGACATCATCCAGGTCGTCGGCAAGGAGGATTCGGTTACCGCGTACGAGATCCTCGATCGCAAGGGTGACCTGCCCCAGCTCAAGATGGATGTCCTCGACCTCTACAACCAGGGCCTGGAGCTCTACGATCAGTTCGAGTTTGCCAGGGCCAAGGCGCTGTTCGAGCAGGCCGTCAGCGTCGACGCCACCGACGGCCCCGCCGCTCTATACGCCGATCGCTGTGAGGACTACACCGAAAACCCGCCGACGGATCTGGTTTTCCGGGCGCAGAGCAAGTAGTCCGATTGGACCCGTCCCGCTTTCGGTCGCATCTTAGGAGGTTTGTGCTACCCTGAGATGCGAATTCCTCGACCGATCATATCCGCTGCCCTGCTGGCCCTGGCCGTCCTGTCGACGGCTGTGTTGGGCTGTACCTCAGGCAGAAAAGACCTCGTTGACCGGCTCGATGCGTCGGATGCCGACCTGCGTGACCACGTGACCGCCCTCGAGCGCTCCCTCGACGCCGCCTACGACCGCGAGAAGGCCCAGGCGGAGCGACTGCGGCGTGTGGAGGAGAGTGTCGCCATCCTGCAGGCCAGGGTCGCCGAAGCCGGGGAACGGATCGACGGACTGGGTCGTCTGCCGGCCACCGGAACTGCCGATGTGGCCTCGGCGTACAGCGCCGCCTATGCCCTGCACCAGGAACGCGACTACGAGGCGGCGCTGGCCGCCTTCGCCGACATCGTCGAACGGTCTCCCTCTCACTCTCTGAGTGACAACGCCCAGTACTGGATCGGAGAGTCGTACTATGGTCTTGGCCGCTACCGCCAGGCGCTGGCCGCCTTCACCAAGGTCCTGTCCTTCGAGGCGACCGAAAAAGAGGACGACGCCCAGCTGATGATCGCCCGTACCTACCTTGCCCTCGGGGAGAAGGATCAGGCCGTGACGGCCTTCCGGCGGCTCATCGGCGAACACCCCGACAGCGAGTACGTGCCCGCCGCCCGCAAGGAGTTGCGCTATGTGGAGGGCGGGTGAAATGAGGGGAGCCGCCGTTGTTTCCCTTCTCCTGTGCCTGTCGTCGGCGCTTCCGGCCGTCGCTCTCGAAGCCAGCAACCTCGATCTGGTGACGCAGACGGCGCAGCAGGCTGTGGTCGATGCGATCGGTGAGATGCAACTGCCGGCGGAAGCCGCTGGCGAGTCCTCCGGCCCCATCGGCCTCACATCGGCTTCGAGTCATACCGCCAACTGGCTCTTCGAGCACATCCTGGCGCAGGACCTGTTGTCCCGTGGCCTGGAGGTCAGCCTCGATGAGAGTGCGGCGACACAGCTGTCATGGCGTGTCGTCGATCTCGGCATCACCGGACAGTCGGGCCTGCTCGGAGGATCGGTGACGCGGCGCTGTCGTGTCGTGGTACGCCTCGAACTCCACCAGGGGGGCGAACTGGTGTGGTCGGGCGACGGTCACGCCGAACATCAGGACCGTGTCCCGAAGGGCCAGATCGACGCCCTGCAACACTCCCGGTTCGGTTTCGCCAAGACCGATCTCGAACAGCGCACCTGGGGCAAGTTCGTCGAGCCCGTGATCATCACGACTGTCCTCGGCAGCCTCGTCTACCTCTTCTTCTCGAATCGATGATGAAACCCAGACACCTACTCCTGACCGTACTCCTGCTCTCCGGTTGTGCCAGCAAAGGGCCGCCCGAGCTCAGGGGCGCCGACTACTACTTCGAAGAGGGTGGCCGCGACTTCGAGCGGCGTCGTTTTCTCGAGGCGGTGGAGAGCTTCCAGCGGATCGTCAGCAATTTTCCCGGTCATGCCCGCGTCGCCGAAGCTCAGTACTACCTGGCCGAATCCTACTTCGGCATGGAAGAATTCGTCAGCGCCGCTTTCGAGTACGAGCGCGTCGTCGACACCTACCCGTCGAGTCAGTGGCGTGACGATGCCCAGTACAAGATCGGTGAGTCGTACCTGGAGCAGAGCCGCCGCGCCGAGCTCGATCAGAGCGAGACGTACGAAGCGCTGAACGCGTACCGACGCTTCATCGAGGACAACGTCGACAGTCCACTGGTCGTCGACGCCCGGACCCGTATCGGCGAGTTGCGCTCGCGGCTGGCCAAGAAGCAGTTCCTGGCCTCGCGCCTCTACCACCGCCAGGGCCACCTGCGCGCGGCGCGAATGGCCTACGAACAGTTGCTGGCCGCCTATCCACTCACGTCCTGGTACTGGCACGGCCTGGCCCAGCTGGGCGACATTGCCCGCGTCGAGGGCGAGATCGACGAGGCGCGGGGTCACTGGCAGGAAGTCCTGCAGGGCGCTGAGGAGGAGAAGCTCCTCGATGACGTCAGACAGTGGGTCGCCGAGCTCGACCTGGAGTGAGGGGGAGGACGTGACCGAGCGTCTCGGCATTCTCGGTGGCACCTTTGACCCGGTACACAACGGGCATCTGCTGCTGGCCCGAGCCGTGCTCGAGGGTTTGCCCCTGGACCGTGTCCTCTTCGTCCCTGCCGCCGATCCGCCGCACAAGGACGACCACGTGGCGGGCGCCATCGATCGCCTGGAAATGGTCCGTCTCGCCGTCGACGGGATGTCGAATTTCGAGGTCTGCGGCATCGAACTCGACCGCAGCGGACCATCGTACTCCGTCGACACCCTGCGCCAGCTGCGCGCCGAACATACCGACAGCGACCTGTACCTGATCATCGGCGCGGACAACGTCGCCGATCTGTCCTCCTGGCACGACCCTGAGGGGATCCTCGAGCTGGCCACCGTCGTCTCCGGCACGCGCGTCGAATCGGCGGGACCGGACGACCTGACCTTCGTCGACCGCATCCGGCACCTGTCGACACCCACGTACGATATCTCCTCCACCGATATCCGCCAACGCCTGCAACGGGGCCTGTCCATCCGCTGTCTGGTTCCCGAAGCGGTGGAACGGTACGTGGCTCAGCAAGGACTCTACCTGTGAACTCCGCCTTCACGCACCTGGAATGCACGCGCACTGGCGAGCACTACGGCGTGGACGGTCTGCACAACCTGTCCGCCCACGGCGCACCACTGTTCGCCCGCTACGACCTCGATGAGCTGTCGAAGTCCATGTCTCGCGATGACCTTGCCGGTCGGGAATTGAACATGTGGCGCTACCGTGAGGTCATGCCCCTGCGAGACGGTGACCGCGAGATCACCCTGGAGGAAGGCTTCACGCCCCTGCGCACCGCGTCACGCCTGGGCTCGTGGTCGGGATTCGGGCGGCTGCTGATCAAGGATGAATCGGTGAATCCCACGGGGTCGTTCAAGGCCCGCGGGTTGTCGGCGGCCGTCACCGCCGCCGCCGCCCGTGGGGCGGACAGACTCGCCATCCCCACCGCCGGCAATGCTGGTGGAGCCCTGGCCGCTTATGCTGCGGCAGCCGGCCTGGAGTGCCACGTCTTCATGCCGCGGGACACGCCCGTGGCGTTCCAGGTGGAGGTGCGGTCCTGCGGCGCCAGGCTGGAACTGGTGGACGGGCTGATCTCCGATTGTGGCCGCATCGTCGGCGAACGGAAAGAGGCCGAAGGCTGGTTCGACGTGTCGACCCTCAAGGAGCCGTACCGGGTGGAGGGCAAGAAGACGATGGGCTACGAGCTGGCCGAGCAACTGGGCTGGGAGCTGCCCGACGTCGTCATCTACCCCACGGGCGGTGGCACCGGTCTCATCGGCATGTGGAAAGCTTTCGAGGAGATGGAGCAACTCGGCTGGATCGAGCCGGGCCGGCGCCCGCGGATGGTCTCGGTGCAGGCCGAGGGCTGTGCCCCCATTGTGCGTGCCTTCGAGGCCGGCGCCGAGGCAGCCGAGCCCTGGCAGGGAGCCCACACTGTCGCCTCCGGGCTGCGCGTCCCGGGTGCTGTGGGGGACTTTCTCATGCTGCGGTCCCTGCGGGAGAGCGGCGGCACCGCCGTGGCCGTCAGCGATGACGAGCTCGTCGGTGCGAGCCACGATTTCGCCCGGCACACCGGCATCTTCCCCGCGCCGGAGGGCGGCGCAACACTTGCCGCTCTGCTGCGGCTGAGAGATCGGGGAGACGTGGGCGCCGACGAGCGGGTGGTGCTGTTCAACACCGGATCGGGATACAAGTACCTGGAAGCCCTCGACAGCTTCAGCTCGCCGGGTTGACGAACCCTTCGGGTTGACGATCCCCGGGGTGACCTTACTTTTACTGCTGAGCATGCGCCCATAGCTCAATTGGATAGAGCATCTGACTACGGATCAGAAGGTTGGGGATTCGAATTCTCCTGGGCGCACCATACTGCTGCAACGACTTACGCCGATTCGCTTTCAAACAGCGGATTGGCGTTATTCGTTTGGGGATGAATAGGGACTGTTTTTCGCAGCTGCCCCACTTCCCCACCGGCTGGAATGTCCTCATATCGCTCCCTGCTTTGACATCTTCCGGATGGTACCGCGTACCAGGAACCCAGCGCATGACCCTCGCTTCGAGGCAGTTGTTCCTCTCTCTCAGTCTACTCGTGCTCACGAGTGTCCTCCCGAGCCAGGCGCAGTCCGAACAGATCCGCTTCGACAGCGCCGTAGATTGGCGGCAGTGGTCTCTGCCTCTCGGTGCTGTGGAACTCGACCGCGATGTGATACGCACTGTGGAGTTACGTCGCGGCACCAACGCGGTCGAAAACATCGGCGACTATGGTGGGGGAATCCATGCAGCCGGCTCAAATGCCGCCACTGCCCGTCGGGCCATCGATGGCAACCAGGCCACCGGCTGGGAGCCTGACTGGGATCGCCCTGCCGACGATTGGTTCATCGAGATCGACCTGGGCCGGGGAGTCAGTGCCAGCAGTGTGGAGTTGGTGTTTGACGATGAGGCACCGGCCTTTGAGTTGTTCGACCTGCTCCTGTCGACGGGCGAGCCGGCGACCGACATTATTGCCGCTCCGATTCCGGGCTCGCTGGTCTACCGCGTTAACGAACGCTTCAAAGGCAACAAGGACGACGTTGTCACCTTGACCCTGGAAGACCCTGATCGTCAGCCTATCCAGTTCATCCGCGTGGATTTCCTGTTGCCGACGGAAGGGGCGCGGCTTGTCGAGGTCGTGGTCAATGACTTCGGCGACAACATCGCCTTCGATCTGCTGTCACGGGGCGGTGGTCTTGATGTGGCGGTGGGCATCAATTCAAAGAACACCGAGACGGCACCGCTGGGGAATGCCCGTGCCTTGGTAGACGGCGATCTCTACACACGTTGGCGGCACGGCACCGCAGGCCGGGGATCTGAGGACATCGATGCGCACATGATCCTCGATCTGGGTGCGACGTACAACGTCGGCCTCGTGCGCGTCGTCGGCGGCGTCGTGCACCGGTCGGTATTTGGCGGTGCGATCACGACGAGGCACTACGTGTCGCGGCGGCGCTGGGGTTTCCGCGACTATGAGCTTATGACCTCCGATGGTTCGCTGTCACCCGATGGTACCCGCATCTGGTCAAAGCACCACTCGGGTCTGGCACGACCGGAGAATAGTGCCAGAGGGTTGGTGGATCATGAGTTCGACCCGATCGCGACGCGCTTCATGCGCATCTTCTGGAAGTTCTGGGACACCTCGTGCACGAGTTTCCAACGTGTAGATGACGACGAGAGTGTTGCCCCCATCGAAGTAAAGGGATGTGGTGCGGGCGGCGCGACAGACGAGATCATGATGTACGGCTCCGGGCACCCGATCGAAGTGCAGTTCCAGTCGCCGCTGATCAGCCTCGGCGGCACAAAGAACCTGAACACGGTGGAGTGGGACGCCGATGTGCCGCCCGGAACGCGCGTCGAGATCCGTACGCGGACCGGGAACGAGGTTGTCAACCAGTTCGTGTTCTACGACAAGAACGGCAAGCAGGTAACCGAAAAACGCTATGGCAAGCTGATTCCGAGCTTCCGCGGCGAGATCGACACGCTCATCACCTCCGGTGGCGACTGGAGCCCCTGGAGCAAGGAGTATACCGAATCCGGTGAGAGCTTCCAGTCGCCGTCACCACGCCAGTTCATGGAGTTGGATATCCGACTCACGTCCGACGACGGCGATGCCGGCGCCAGCCTCGACTGGCTCGCCGTGAACTTCACCGCGCCCCTGGCCGAATCGACCTTGGGCGAGGTCTACCCGCTGCAGGCAGAGCCCGGCGTAAAATCGGAGTTCTCTTACTTCCTGCGCCCTCTGCGCACGGCAGGCTCCGGGTTCGACCAGCTGCTGCTGCAGTCCTCTACCGGAGTCGAGTTTGCCGACGTGCTCGTCAACGATGAGATCGTCGCGGGTCAGGTCGACACGGTCGGCGGGGGGTTCCGCGTGACATTACCCAGCCGCGTGCGGTCGAATCAACTGGTCGAACTCCGCTTCTCCACTTCGGTGTTCCTCCAGGGAACACGCTTCGATCTGTTTCTTCAGGATAGCCGTCAACAAGAGACGGTCCGGCAACTGGTGGATGCAGGTGACGCAACCGATCTGGTGGAAAGCAGCACCAATGTCGTTATGCTGCCCGTGACTCAGAACCTGGTCGGCAACCTCGGTACGAACAGCAGAGCGATCACGCCGAATGGCGATGGGCTCAATGATGAGCTCATCGCCGTCTTTGATCTGGTGAACGTGCTCGTACCCCGTCCCCTGACTCTGTCGGTTTTCGACCTGTCGGGTCACCGGATGTACAGCGCTGAGCTGTCAGGGACTGCCGGGCGCACCGAGCTCACCTGGGATGGCCGGGACGACGCCGGCAGTCTGGTCTCTCCGGGCCTCTATGTGGTTGAGATCAGTGTTGCCGGGGATACTGGAGACCGGGGTCGGCGCCAGGTGATCAGCGTCGTCTACTAGCCCTCCCTGGGGGGCTGGATTGCGATTGCCAACGCCGGCACGATCAGCGCCAGCGTTGGCAGCACGTCGGATCGTAGACCCGTTCGCCGCCTGACTCTCCTTGCTGCTTGCGGACCTCGATCTGCCCCCGCGGAATCATCTTACCCGCGGTGTCGATCAGCGACAGGGCGCGTCAGCCGTCACCTCAGGACTCGCTCAGGATACGGTCCACGACGAGTTGGCGAAACTCCGGTGACAGGCTGGCGAAGTAGGCGCTGAACCCGGTGACACGGACCACGAGATCAGGGTATTTCGACGGATCCTCATGGGCTTCGAGCACCTTGTCTCTGTCGAGGACGTTGAGGTTGATCTGTGTGCCGCCGATCTCAAAGTGCGTGCGAATCAGGTTGACGACATTGTCCACGGCCTGCTCGCCGTGGACGGCCCCGGGATCGAGTTCCAGCTGCATCGGCGCCGTGTTGCCGTACCCGGGCTGCACGGCGGCGATGGCCACCGCCATGGCCGTGGGTGCGCCGTCCTGGCGGAAGCCGGGATCGGGGTTGGCCCCGTGGGAGATGGCGTCGCCGGCGTGACGCCCGTTGGGCGTGGCGCCGAGAACCCCGCCGAGGGGTATGGTGTTGGCCCAGGAGAAGATGCCGGGGATCATGCAGAATCCGGCGGGGGTGGTCTTCTCCTTGACCACCTCGCTGAACATCTCGCTGATACGGACCGCCCAGGCATCGGCACGGCCGCCGCCAGCGCCATATCGCGGGATGCGTCGCATCAACAGGCGCGTGCGCTCGCCCTCATCGCCCTGCCAGTTCTCATCGAGGTGGTGGATCAGCTGTGTCCATGTGAGGCGCTGGCTGCGCTCGACGTGCTCTTCGACGGCGGCAAAGGAATCGGCCACCGTCGCCAGGGCACAGCCGTCGACGCACATGTTGTAGTGCTCGAGGCCACCGCCGAAGCCATCGGATGCGTCCAGCCCCTGTTCGATCGTGCCGTGGCAGAGCAGATCCATGACGAGTTCGGGGAATACACCCTTCATGTGTTTCAGGTGAAAGTCGATGCTCTCTGCCGTGGCCAGCACGGCCTCACGCATGTGACGCTCGAAGCCGGCCCACAGTTTGTCGGTGCTCGGATCGGCCTCTGTGTCGATCATGTCCCTCAGAGCGATGTCGAAGACGTTCCCGAAGCTGATCTTGACGCAGTCATTGAGGGTGTACTCGCGACCGGGCAGGGCCGACCAGTGGCACCCCGAGTAGGCGCGTCCCCGCGCCACTTCCGCAGAAACGCCATTGCGCACGAAACCCTCCGTCGTCCGGTCGACACCGAGAAACTTCGGAATCCCGAGGCGATCCTCCACCAGGATCTCCACCCCCCGCTGCAGGAGTCCATGATCGACTCCATCCCCGACACTCAGTCCGACGTTACACGGAATCTTCAACTGGTGGGCGGCCTCCAGAATCAGGTAGGACACGCGGTTGGTCACGTCCCGGCCCTGCGGATCGGGGCCCCCGATCTGCAGGTAGGCGGTGTCGCGCGCCAGCAGAGAGGCGATGTGCAGCACGGCCTCCTCGTCGCTGAGCGTGCCAGCGGCGGACTCCCGCTCGTAGTACGGTGTCAGTAGTACGTCGAGTCGGCCCAGAGAGCCGCTGCCATTGTACATGCGCGCCGCCATATCGAACCAGAGCATCCACTGGCAGGCCTCACGGAAGGTGGCCGGTTTCTCGGTGACCAGCCGCTCGTTCATCTCGGCGATGGCCGAGAGATTGTCACGCAGCTGGGGATGTGGTTCGGTCGTGGCCAGACGCCGCGCTTCCGCGGCGGCGGATCCCCCCCAGGCCTGCATGCCGAGCACGACCTCGGTGAGACCGTCGTACAGGGCCTGACGTTCGGTGTCATTCGGGTAGGCGGCACGTCCCGCGGTGATCTTCTCGAGCAGACCCGCCCACCCCAGGTCGAGGCCGATCTGCAGATCCTGGCAGAAGTGCTGCGTGGCACCGATGGCGCCGACGAGTTCGTATTTCTTGCGCCGCGCCTGCAGGTCAGCGGGAACCGGGATGTCCGGATTCCAACCGTGCTTGCGGTAGGAACCGAAGTTAGCCATGTAGCCGCCAGCCAGCGTACTGGCCGGGTCGACGTAGGGCGGATGGGCCTCCAGCAGTCGGCGGAAATTCGCGCCGCAGACGGCGGCTCCATAGAAGCCGCCGTTCTCGTGGTTACTCTCCATCTCGACACCGGCGAGCAGGACGTCGTTGATGGCCACACCGGAGCCACTCACCGACTGCACCATCTCGCGCCGATTCTCCGGCGGCAGGATGAGAGCCCAGTCGTCGTAGTCCATGGCGCCTACGACCCGCTGTTTCTCGGCGGTCTGCGCCATTTTGGTCTGGCGAATGGCGGCGATCCGGTCGGCGATATCCAGAGGGGTCTCACGCGACGGTGGGATGGTTGGACTGGCTGAGCTGACGGTCTTGGTCATGATGGGTCTTCCGGCTGGATATGCAGAGCGAGACGTAGTACGGCGTCACGACACGTGCAAACTTCGTGCCTGCCCAACGCGCCGTGACCACATCGGGTCGTCTATTTCTGGTTGTGTTCGACCTGGAATACGTGGGAATGCAGGTTCGCCAGCCACTGCTTGCCATCCTGCGTCGCCCGCAGGAGCCGCGCCGCGTCCTGGATGTAGGGATTGATGTCATTCCAGAAGAACGTGGCGTAGCCTCGACGCATGTCATCGGGGTTCTTGAAACCGAGGGCCGCGTTGCCGCCGATCTGCTCGAACTCGAAGAAGAGCGCGGGAATCTTGCGCAGGTAGTCGGGATCTCCGAGCTGGCCGATCAGATCCGCCGCGCGCACGAGGCCCCCGTAGCTTGCGGTGGCACTGTGCTCGTCGTCGTCGGGGGTTGGGAATCGGGTCATTTCGATGTATTCACCCACGACTTCAGGGTCGATATCGAGATTCGTCTCGCGGCCGAAGCGCTCGATGACAAAGAGCTTGCCACGATCCACGTGATAGGGCTGCATCATGGCATCGGTACTGCCCGCCGGCAGTTCTACCGTCTCATCACCGATGCCGGTGGCATAGACACCGTTGGTGTCGAGTCGGCAGATGCCTCGTACATAGCCGATATCGTGGCACAGCAAGGCGGTGATGAAGTGAGCCCATTCCCGGGGCGACACGCCGCCCTCCAGCAGGTGCTTGCCGAGCAGGATCTGCTGCCCCACGGTGGTCACCAGCATCGTATGCTCCACGTCATGGTAGAGCATATCCGAGTTGGCGATGTTCTCGAGGGCAAACCGGCCGATCCAGTTCACATACCCGGAGAAGTCATCGCCCCGCTTGCCATAGGCGTCGAGGAAGTCATTCTCCAGGCTCTGTCCGAACCGGTCGATGGTCAGATACTTGAAATTGTATAACATGGCTGCCTCGGACGTAGGGGCATTTCAGGGCGCAGGTCAAGCCCGAGCCATTTTGCTCCTCATGTAGGATGCAGACTTTCGGTCCGGGGTGCTGTGTGCCCGGCCACATTGGCTATGGCTCCGGCCGGACCAGGCGGACGGCGATTTGCATGGTCACCAGCCCGAAACGACCGATCTGCCTCGTGCTGCGGATGACGAACCTGCCCTCCTGACGCTGTGGCTGACCGGCTGCCAGGGACACCGGCTGACCGAAGGGGATGAAGCGATCCACCAGAAAGTCGCCATCGTCGAGAAAACGCAGATCGTAGCGCATCTCCAGCGATTCCTGCGTCGTGTTGCGGAACACAATCGAGAAGGGACCCTCCACCTCGAGCACGGTGTCGTCCCCGGTGGCCAACAGGGCAACAGGATTCCAGAAGGCCGTGTCGACGACGACCGCCTCGGCCAGCCCGTCCGGAGCCGACTCCACCACCAGCCGCGTCTGCAGCGCTGCCGGGTCGCGCGGCCCCAGGGTGCTGCCGTCGCCGCAGGCAACCGCGGTCAGACCGAGGAGCAGGAGAACCATCACTGCGGCGTCGCCTTCCGCTTGCGCAGTTTCGCTACGAAGAACCCCTCGCGGGATGCATCGGCCTGGATGCGGACACAGCGGCTGACGGCATCGGCGTACCGGCGCTTCTCCCAGGTGTCTATACCCGGCGTCGTGTGCTCCGGAGGCAGGAACATCTCCTCCATTTCGAGGGCATCACCGAATCGCGTCAACAGGTTGTCGACGATGGCCTCGTTCTCCTCCGGCGCCAGGGTGCACGTGCAGTACACCAGAACCCCTCCTGGCTTGAGGGCGTGGACAGCGGCGATGGACAGCTTCTTCTGTTTGCGCACCATTTCACGGATCTTCTTCAGACTCCAGAAGGCCATACTATCGGGGTCGTGGGCACGGAAGCGGCCCTCCGACGAACAGGGCGCATCGAGCAGGACCCGGTCGAAGCGCTCCGGCACCTTACGCCCCACACCGGCGCCGTCGGCCAGGTAGGTGTCGACGATGGTCGCCCCGCAACGATCGAGATTGCGCCGCAGTCGGTGAAACCGCCCTTTCACCGACTCCACGGCGCCAATGCGACCTTCGTTGCCCATACGCGCCGCCATGTGCACCGTCTTGCCCCCGGGCGCCGCCGCCAGGTCGAGGATCTCCTCTCCCGGCAGTGGGTCGAGCACGTCCACCGGGACCATACTCGACGGACTCTGCACATAGAGTCGTCCCTCACGTGCCGCGGCGGTGTCGGTCAGTTCCCGGCGGCGGGCGGAATCGACCCTCCACGCTTCCCGCGGCCAACCCAGCCGCTGTGGTGAGAGGCCTTCCCGGCGCAGTTCCTCCAGCACCGTCTCCTCGGCTGCCAGCAGCGTGTTGACCCGGAAGGTGGCCGCCGATGGCGCGGTAAACGCCAGTCGCCATGCCGCCAGTTGATCGGCCGTCAACAGGTGCAGGAGGCGCTCTTCGAAGGCGGGCGGGAGTAGCCCGGTGGTCCCTGGAATCGTCATCATACCTATAATTGTACCTCTATGACCCCACTGCGCCACTTCGTCCCGTTGTCGGATGCAGGGCAGTGTTTTAGCATAGTTTATCTCATTCTCGGCTTCGGATTCGGCGAGTTCGCCGTGGCCGGTATCACCGCTCTTATCGTGCAGGGCGAGTTGTGCAAGGTGCTGAAGGGACGTGGCTTGGACCGACAGATCGACCAGCTCAAGGAGCACTACGTCCTCTGCGGTTGCGGAGCCGGTACGTGAGCGAAGACCAGCGCCCTTCTGATGAGCTGCTGGAAGAGGTGCGGGCCCTGCGCCTCGAGCTGGCTCAGCGCCGGGACGTCGAGGGTTCTCAGCGGGAGGACACCCGCTACCGTGCCGTCGTCGACAACGTCATCGACGGCATCATCACCATCGATGAATCCGGACGGATCGAGTCCTTCAATCCGGCGGCCGCACGCATCTTCGGCTACACCCCCGACGAGGTGCTCGGCCAGAACGTGGGCATGCTCATGCCCGCACCACACAGCGTCGATCATCAAGGCTACATCGAGGGGTATCTGAAATCCGGCGAGGCCAACATCATCGGCGTCGGGCGCGAGGTCACCGGTCGGCGCCGTGACGGGTCTGAATTCCCCATGGACCTTTCGGTGGGTGAGTTTCTCGAGGCAGGACGCCGCCGTTTCACCGGCGTCATGCGGGACATCACCGAGCGCAAGCACCTGGAAGACCAATTGCTGCAGGCGCAGAAAATGGAGACCGTAGGACAGCTGGCCGGCGGCGTCGCCCACGACTTCAACAATCAGCTGGGTATCATCCTCTTCGATGTCGATATGCTCCTCAGCGCCGTCGAGGAACCGCCGGTTCGCGAGGACCTGCAGAAGATCCGCAAGACCGTTCTGCGTGCCGCTGACCTGACCCGGCAGCTGCTCGTGTTCAGTCGCCGACAGCGGATGGAACCGCAGGCCCTCGATTTCAATGAACATCTGCGGGAATTGCGCAAGATGATGGCCCGACTGCTGGGCGAGGACGTCGAGATCCTCCTCGAACTGGCGGACGGACAATGCACGATCGAGGCCGACCCCGGCAAGCTGGACCAGGTGCTGATCAACCTCTGTGTCAACGCCCGCGACGCCATGCCCGACGGGGGCGCCCTGCATATCATCACAGAGAACGTCCGCGTCGACGAGGAGGATTGTCGCAAGCTGGGGCGAGGCACGCCCGGCCGTTACTGTCGACTCAGCGTCGTCGATGACGGCACCGGCATGGAGGAGGCCGTACGTGCCCGTGTTTTCGAGCCTTTCTTCACGACGAAGGACACCGGCAAGGGAACCGGCCTCGGCCTGGCGGTCGTCTACGGCATCATCGAAGGGCACGGTGGCTGGATCACCGTCGACTCGGAGCCGGGGTCCGGGTCCCACTTCCGGATCCTCCTGCCACGCCATGGCGCCTCCCCGGAGACAGCGGTCGAAGAGGATACGCAGGAGGATGGCAGGGTGGGACACGGAGAGCGGATTCTGCTCATCGAGGACGAGCCGGATCTGCGGGATCGAATGGTCCGCATCCTGACCAGAACACGGTATACCGTCACCGCCTGTCACGATCTGGCGACGGCGGATCGGGAGTATCGCCCCGGGGCTTTCGACCTGGTCCTGTCAGATGTCGTGCTGCCCGACGGTAGGGGACCGGATTTCTGCTTTCGTCTCCTCGACACCGAACCCGAGCTACGGCTGATCATCCTCACAGGATACACAGACGGTCGAGTGGACTGGGACGAGGCCCACAACAGGGGATGCCCGGTACTGCGCAAGCCGATCGGCGTCGCCGATCTCCTGGCACACGTTCGGACCCAGCTCGACGGTCGCTGACATTCCTGTCCCATAGGGACGCCCATGTCCCTATGTTCCCCTATTGAGACATCCTTGTCCCTGTTGCTCTGTCGGGGGGACATCCATGTCTCTATAATCCCGCCATATGGAGAACTGCCGCGTCGGGCATGAAGATTGCACCCGTACTGCCGTGAATCTGAGCTTAAAAATCAGCCTGGGCGTCTGTGGCGTCGTTCTCACCATCCTTGCCGTTGGCAACTGGATTCTGTGGGACAAGCTGGGTTCGTGGGAGCTGCGGCGCGACCACCTGCTGCTGGATCTGTGGACGATGGTCGGAGTCGCCTTCGCCGGCTATTTCGTTGTGCGGCGGCTGACTCGCCCGCTGATGGAGCTGACCGAGCTGGCGGCTCAACTCGGCGCCGGTCAGCTCGAACGACGGATCCGCAGCGACGAGAGTGACGAGATCGGCCAGTTGTCCCGGGCTCTCGATGACATGTCCCGATCCCTGCAGTCGGCCCGTGGCGACCTCGAGGAGCAGGTGGCGATCCGCACCGAGGAGCTGAGAAAGTCGCAGGTGCAGTTGCTGCAGGCGGCCCGCATGGCGGCCGTCGGTGAGTTGGCGGCGGGCGTGGCCCACGAGATCAATAACCCGGCGGGAATCATTCTCATGCGCGCCGGACAGCTGGTGCAGTCTCTGACCGACGCTACGCCCGAGGCGGCAGAGGACCTGGACGCCATCCAGCGCCAGGTCGACAAGATCCAGCGCATCGTCACCGCCCTGCTCACCTTTTCACGGCGCGCCGAATCGGCAGGCGAAATGACGGTCCTCGACGTGAATCAGGTCGTCTTGCGGACGGCGCAACTGATGGATGGACTGCTGCGCAGCCGGCATGTCGAGATCGAGCGCTCGTTGGCTGCCGACCTGCCTCCGGTACGGGCCGAGGGCGCCCGCATCGAGCAGGTACTGCTGAACCTGGTCAACAACGCCATCGATGCTATGCCCGAGGGTGGGCGCATAACCTTCGGCTCGGCATGTCAGGGAGATCGTGTTGCCATTTATGTGGCCGATACGGGATCGGGTATCGACCAGGAGCATCTCGATCGTGTATTCGATCCGTTCTACACGACGAAGGACCCGGGCCAGGGTACCGGGCTGGGGCTGACCATCAGCTTTGCCATCGTCGAGCAGCATGGCGGCGCCATCGAGGCGTCGAGCGACCCCGGCAAGGGATCGCGCTTCACGTTGTTGTTGCCCGCTGTCAAGAACTCGCACAACGGGCGGATCCCGGAGGCACCCGATGTCGAGTGAGCACATTCTCGTCGTCGACGACGAAGTCGATCTTGCGACCAGCTGCCAGCGTCTGCTGCAGGGCAAGGGCTATCAGGTCAGCCTGTCCTCGTCGGCGGAGGAAGCCCTGGAGTGCATCGCCAAGAAAGAGGTACATCTCGTCCTTACGGACCTGAAGATGCCCGGCATGGGTGGTATGGAGCTGCTGCGCACGCTGCGAGCCGAGCACCCCGAGGTGCTGGTGATCATGATGACGGCCTACAGCACGGTGGAAGATGCCGTGGAGGCCATGGCCCTGGGTGCGGCCAATTTCGTGCCCAAGCCATTCACACCCGATCACCTGCAGATCGTCATCGAGAAGGCTCTGGAGGAGCGCTCCCTGCGGCGCGAGAACCGCAACCTGCGCGATCAACTCAGCCGCCAGTACAGCTTTGACAATATCATCGGCAAGAGCGCCGGCATGGTGCAGGTCTTCGAGTCGATAAAGAAGATCGCCGACACCGACATCTCCGTCCTCATTTCCGGCGCTTCGGGCACCGGCAAGGAACTGATCGCCCAGAGCATCCACGCCCACAGCCGACGGGCGAGCCAGCCCTTTGTGCCGATCAACTGCGGGGCGCTGCCCGAAAACCTCGTCGAGAGTGAGATCTTCGGCTACGAGCGGGGTGCCTTCACGGGTGCGGCCAAGCCCAAGCCGGGTCTGCTGGAGGAGGCCCATGGCGGCACATTCTTCATGGACGAGATCGGCGAATTGCCCCCCCCCTGCAGGTGAAATTCCTCCGCGTGCTGGAGGACGGACGCTTCCGTCGGCTGGGAAGTACTCAGGAACGTGAGGTCGATGTGCGCCTGGTGTGCGCCACGAATCGTGATCTGGAACAACAGGTGGAAGAAGCCGAGTTCCGCGAAGACCTGTTCTATCGCATCAACACCTTCCCCATCTATCTGCCACCACTGCGCGAGCGGCGCGACGACATTCCGCTGCTGGCCGACCACTATCTGCACCGCTACGCCGCCAAGAACGACAAGGATGTGACCAGCATCAGTCCAGAGGCGATGCACCTGCTGATCGCCCACGAATGGCGCGGCAACGTCCGGGAACTGCAGAACGTGATCGAACGCGCCCTCGTGCTGGCTTCGGGCGACACGGTTTGCCCCGTGGACCTGCCGCATTCGATATCCTCCCCGGAGGGAGGCAAGAGTGACGACCATCCGGGCTTCTACCTCCACCTGCCCTTCAAAGAAGCCAAGGAACGGCTTGTGGAGGACTTCGAGAAGCGCTACATCGCCGATGTGCTGAAACGCTTCAAGGGCAATATCTCGCGCTCGGCGGAGCAGGTCGGCATCGACCGGCGGTCGCTGCACAGGTTGCTGGCCAAGTACCATCTCGACGCCGTGCAGATCGCCGCTCAGGATTGAGCCCCCGGGAGATCCCCAGAATCGGACAGCAACGGCGTCGGCCATCACGGCTGGCGCCGTTTTTTCTTATTTTGCCGGGATGAGACACTGGGGTCGCGCCGCCTTGCTGTTGTGCGTCACATCATGCCTGTGGTACCCGCCAGGTCACGCCGCCGCCGAGTCGATCGTACGCCTGCAGCAATTGCCGGAGGGCGGCCTGCAACCCGAGGCCGTCGTCGACTCCGGCGGCACGCTGCATACGCTGTACTTCATGGGAGATCCAGCGGCGGGTGATCTTCTATATCAGGCTGGAGACACACCTGCCGTGCGGGTCAATTCGACACCGGGCACGGCCATGGCCATCGGTACCGTACGCGGTGGACATCTGGCGATGGGAGCAGGGCGTGCCCACGTAGCCTGGATGTCGGCTGACAGTGAGTCACCGGGCATGTTCTACACACGCTCCAGGGCCGGGGGCGGTTTCGAGCCCCAGCGCAACGTGACACGCCACGAGACCGCTCTCGATGGCGGCGGCTCGGTTGCCGCCGATGACACCGGCAATGTCTTCGTCGCCTGGCATGCCGGCCATGACGGCGAGCCGTTGCGGCGGCTGTTTGTCGCCACCTCCAACGACACGGGCCGTTCCTTCGCGGCTGAGGAACGGGCCAATCCAGTGGAAGCCGGTGCCTGTGGCTGCTGCGGTATGCGAGCTGGAGCCAGCCCTGGCGGGGCGCTGTGGATCCTCTACCGCGCCGCCACCGAGTCCGTCCATCGCGACATGCAGCTGCTGCACTCAGTCGACGGGGGACGCAGCTTCAGACAGGATACGGTGGGCGAGTGGGAACTGGCGGCTTGCCCCATGACGACGGCAGCGATTGTCCCGGTAGCCAACGGCGCTGTGCTCGCCTGGGAGACGGAGGGACAGATCCACTGGTCTCGGGTTGCAGCCACGGTCGACGGCAGCCAGACCGTCGTCGTCGACGGTAAAGGCGGACGGCGCAAGCACCCGGTCGTTGCCGTTGACAGAACCGGCCGAATGGCGGTGGTGTGGACAGAGGGGACGGGTTGGGATCGGGGAGGAGACCTGGCGTGGCAGGTCTATGATGCCCAAGGCACGACACTCGAAGCAGGCCGTGTGGATTCGGTTGTCGAGCCATGGAGTCGGGCGGCGGTCGTGGCGGACCGAGGCGGAGGCTTTGTCATTCTGCACTGATCCTGCCGGATCGTAGGGCTACATGGTCCCACGGACCGGATAGTTCTTCGCCATGTAGCTCTGAATATCAGCCACGCTGCGCCCGTGGGAGAACATGTCGTAGGTGATCTTGCCCTGCTCGTTACACGGTCCACAGCTGAGTGGACAAGCCCCGTCGTAACACTCCGTCAGCTTGTTGCCACAGCAGGAGCAGGTGATCTGACCGACGATGTCGGGGATCTCCTGCTTGAGAAAGGCGAAGCGGGCGGCGCCGGCACGGGGTACATGCAGCTGGCGCAGGCGGGTCAGCCGCTGCTCCAGGGGATCGGGTTGTGAGATCTGTACCAGGCCCCACCCCGCCCCCAGAAGAGCAAGGGCGGCGAGGCTGAGTGTCACGATTCGTCTCATGGTATGAACATCACGTCGAGCGTTCAGGCACGCAAGCTGCCTGGACTGATCCATACAGAAAGAGGGGCCACGCGGCGATGCCGCGCGGCCCCGGGAACAACTGAATCGCTTAGCGTCTAGCGAAGGTTGTCGAGTTCGGCTTTGATCTCACCCCAGGTGTGGAAGGCGCTGTCCTTCGAGGGCCAGACACCCCGAGACCGGATTCAGGTACGCGTGGCTCTTGATGATGGACCCTGGTCGGATTGGTCGACGACACGGGAGGCGACCTTCGCCGCGTTGCCATCCGGCGATCACAGATTGCGTGTGCAGGCCGCTGGTGCTGCCGGTGCCAGGAGCGAAGGGGAGTTTACGGCAGACTTCGAGGTGCTACCCAGCCTCTACAGTCGACCTGTGTTCTTCATGCCCGTGGGTGCTTCCGTCATGGCGGTCTTGCTGCTGTCGGTCCTGCTCGTCATCCGGCGTCGGCGCGACGCGGCGGCGCTGGCGGCCAGCGAGATCCGCTACCGCAGCTTCTTTCAGCAAGCGCCGATCTCGCTGTGGGAACAGGACTATTCGGAAGTAAAGGCCTATCTGGCCGGTCTCGGTCTGGCCGATGAGGAGGCCGTACGGCACCACCTGACTCCGCGCGTCGTGTTCGAGTGTACCGGCCGTATTCGCATCCTCGACGCCAACGACGCCACCCTCGAGCTGTTCGAGTGCGAGGACGGCACAACGCTGGCAGCGCATCTGCAGGAAGTCTTCCGGCGGGAGGCCTATCCGGCCCTCCGCGAGGGCATGGTGGCCCTGCACAACGGCGAGTCACGCTTCACCCACGAGACGGTGGCCTATTCGCTGAAGGGGACGCAGCGGCACGTCATCCTCAACTTCGCCGTCGTCCCGGGGCAGAAGGTCGAGTATTCACGGGTGCTCGTGTCAGTCCTCGACGTCACGGTTCAGCAGCAGGCTGCCGAAGAGATGCGGTTAGCGGCCCTTGCGGCGGAGGAAGCGAACCTGGCCAAGAGTGCGTTCCTGGCCAACACGAGCCACGAGATTCGAACACCGATCAATGCTGTGATGGGTATGGCCCAGGCACTGCAGGAGGAGGAGCTCACACCGCGTGCCGCAGATCAGGTCGACACCGTCCTGCGGGCCTCCGAGTCGTTGGCGAAGATCATCGACGATCTGCTCGATCTGTCCAAGATCGAGGCGGGGCAGCTGGAGACGGTATCACTGCCTTTCGATCTGATCGAAGTCGTCGAGGGGGCGCGATCCACGCTGGCACCGCGAGCCGACGACAAGGGCATTCAGCTGACGTTCACGGCTGACCCGACAGTCCCCCGTTATGTCGAAGGCGACCGTGTGCGACTGCGTCAGATTCTGCTGAATCTGCTCGGCAATGCGGTGAAGTTCACCGAGCAGGGCAGCGTCGATCTGAGCCTGAAGGCGACTGTCGCCGAGGACGAGGTGACGCTGTACTTCGAGGTGCGCGACACCGGGATCGGCATTCCGGAAAAACACCTGGAGGCGGTCTTCGATCGCTTCACCCAGGCCGACCATTCCATCACGCGGAGCCACGGCGGGACGGGTCTCGGCCTGTCGATCACCCGGAGTCTGGTGGAGGCGATGGCAGGCAGCATACACGTCGAAAGCGAACCCGGTGTGGGCAGCACGTTTCGTTTCGACATCCGGGTCAGGCCGGGAACGGGACTCGACCTGCAGGCCACCACCACCGAGGCTACGCGTGTCCCGCCGATGCGAATTCTGCTTGTGGAGGACAACGATCTCAATCGCAAGGTGGCTCAGGCCCTGCTGCGCAGGGACGACCACAACATCACCGAAGCGGAGAACGGCGTCGTCGCCGTCGACCGCTTCCGTGCCGATCCTCCCTTCGACGTGATTCTGATGGATCTGCAGATGCCCGAGATGGACGGCGTCACGGCGACAGAACGGATCCGAGAACTGGAAACCCAGCAAGGACTGAAGCAGACTTCGATCGTGGCCCTCACGGCGAACGTCATGCAGGCGGACCGGGAGCGCTGTCTGCAGGCAGGGATGGACGACTTCATCTCCAAGCCGGTACGCAAGGAAGACCTGCGTGCCGCCCTGGCCAGGCTGAGCGCCAGGGAGCAACCGGAGGCGGACGCTGACCGACCCGGCGAGCCGCCCTCGGAGAACCTGCCGGTACTCGACCCCGAGCCACTGGAGCAACTGCGCGAGCTCGAGGCGTCAGGAGATCTCGACCTGGCCGAGTTCGTCGACCTGTTCGCGAGCACGGCGCCGGAGATCCTGCAGCGGGCAAAGCAAGCCCATGAGGCGGGTGATCTGCAGACGTTGCACCGCGAAGTCCACACGATGAAGGGCACGGGCCGGGAGGTCGGGGCACTGCAGTTGACGGCGCGGGCCGAGTTCTGGGAACAGCGGCTCAAGGAAGGGGATCAGACCAACATCGAAGCCGGTCTCGAGGAGCTGGGGCTTCTGCTGGAGACGGCCTGTACCGCAGTGAAGGCGTGGTCGGAGGCCGGTTAGGGTCGCACGGCTGCTACGCGGCTACACCCTCTCGCCGCCAGACGTCGAGGATCAATTCGTAGCGCGCCAGCTGCATGCCGGTATAGACGCAGTTGCTTGTGGAGAAGACGTAGCCACCGTCCGGCATACCGTGCCGCAGGGCGTAGCGCGCCGACTCGATACATTCCTGTTCCGTTCCCGAATCCAGCAGGCCACAGTTGACATTGCCGATGAGGCAGACACGGTCGCCGACGAGACGTTTCACCTCCGCCATGTCTACGTCGCCCTGGGGGTCGAGAGAATGGAGGGCGTGGGGCTCGGCGTCGACGAGACGGTCCAGGATCGGCATGATGTTGCCGTCGGTGTGCTTGATGACGTAATGTCCCTGATCCCGGTACCCCCGGACGAGGCGGTGCAGGTAGGGGGTGACGAAGTCGTCGAACCACTCTGGCTGCAGGAATGGGCCGGTGTTGAAACAGTAGTCGGCGCACAGGGCGAAGCCGTCGAGACCGCCATGGTCGGCGAGGCGTTGGCCGCGTTCGAGAGCGTCGTCAACGTGGCGGGACGCTTCGCTCTGCACTTTCCCGGGTTCTTCGGCGGCACGGGCGCACCACTCCGTCATGGCGTCGCCGTTGGGAATCGAATAGGTGGCGTCTCCGTGGAGCATGAGGAAGAACTCGTCCCCCGTCTCCTCGCGCACCAGATCGACGCAGCGCAGGACCTCCTCCTCGCGCCCGGGATTGGGATGCAGGAAGATGGCGTCGTGTTCGAAGCGACGCGCCGTCTGGATGAACAGGTCGGACATGTCCCGCCGGTGCAGGTCACGCTCCGATTCCGCCATCTGGTCCCACTGATGGTAGCTGCGATGGGACGGGTGGACGCGGCCGAAGGCCTCCATGGTGAGGAAGAAGACGAGCTCGAAATTGGGCACACGGCCGGGCACCGGGCGCCGCTCGAGGGCGGCGATGAAACGTTCGCGAGGGGTCATGGAAGAATCCGTCAAAGGTGTCGTTGGCGGGAACTGCAATTCACACAAGAATACCTGAATCGTCACCGGTGCGGCAACCGGTGCACAGGAGAAACCGAGGAATCTCGTGAAGATATCAGATGTCAAGGTCTACCCCACCTGGGTGGGCAATCGAAACCAGCTGATCGTCAAGGTGGAAACCGACGAGGGTGTACATGGCTGGGGGGAGGCTGGCGTATCGAGTCGGGAACTGGCCGTGCAGGGAGCGGTGGAGCATTACCGTGAATTCCTCATCGGCCGCGATCCTCGTCGCCCCGGAGCGCTCTGGCAGGAGATGTACAGAGGTCAGTATTTCGAGGGGGGCCGCATCCTGACGGGGGCCATCTCCGCCATCGACATCGCCTTGTACGACGTCCACGGAAAGGCACTGGGTGTACCGGTGCATCAGCTTCTCGGTGGCAAACAGCGCGATGCGGTTCCCTGCTTCGCCACCACCGGGGCGCCGTCGCTGGCCAAGCTGATAGAGAACGCGAAGCTGTTGCTGGACAAGGGCTGGTCGGTGATTCGAACGGGCCCGGCAAAGCGCACGGATACCGACGCGGCCGATCTGTTCGAGCCGCGCGAGTCGATCGGCGTGACGGCGGAATGGCTGTCGGCGCTGAGGCAGGAGCTCGGTCCCGATCCCGTACTCGGTATCGACTACCATCACCGTCTCAACGTCGCCGAGACGGCCTCGTTCTGTCAGCGCCTGCCGGCGGGCACCCTCGACTTTCTCGAAGAGCCCATCCGCGACGAAGCGCCCGAGGTCTACGAGTCGCTGCGCACGATGGTGGACG
>PBSR01000077.1 GCA_002726335.1 Gemmatimonadaceae bacterium | reverse complement strand
CCGAAACACCGAAGACACCCAGTTAGCCAAAGTCCAAAACTCAATGCCGACTCTTTAACAGAGCACTAGGCGCCGCCTTGCTGGCGGTGTGCGTACTGCCCATCCAGCAGGCCCACTTCTACACGGTGGACACAGCTTTCACGGCGGCGACGCTTGCGGGTCTGCTGGCGGCAGTACGGTTGATGTCGAACCGCAGCGTCCTGGCGTGGGTGTTGGCCGGCCTCATGGTCGGCGCCACTGCGGCCCTGCGGATCAATGGACTGGCTCTGCTGGTACCTGTGACCGTCGTGGGCCTGATGCCGCTGCTGCACGCACGCACTCCGGCGATAATCCGCCACACTGCCGGGCGTGGCGCGATTGTCGGCGCGGCCGCCTTGCTGACGCTGGTGATGCTGCAGCCCTACATGATCCTGGACCCGGCCCACTACTTCGCGTACGGCGGCATCAACAATCTGCGCTCAGTCCTCACGATCGCGGTAGGCGACATGTCGCGGATCTGGACTCTCTACGACTCGGCGCAGACGCCCGTCCTGTTCCACCTCGGCAGCCTCCTGTTCCATGGCATGGGCCCCCTGCTGCAGGTAGCTGGCCTGGCGGGGTTCGTCTACCTGGCCTGGCGGCGGCAGCCGGCAGACATCGTCGTGCTCGTGTGGTCTGTAACCCTCATCCTGCTGCTGTCGCGCCTGGAGGCCAAGAACGCGCGCTACATGCTCCCCCTGGTACCCGTGCTGTGCGTCATGGCAGCGGTGGTGCTCGATGCGGGTTTGCGGCGCGCTCGCGGGGCCTGGCGCACCGTTGTTCTTATGGGGACGACGGTGACCCTGCTGTCGACGGCGATGTACGGGCTCGCCTACCTGCGGGTGTTGTCGTCACCCAACAGTCGACTCGAAGCCGTCGCCGCTCTTCCCGGTCTGTTCCCAGAGGGGGGTGCAGTAGGGTACGAGAAGACCGGTGTCAGCCTCGACGGTCTCGCTCCCGACGCCGGCATAGACTGGCAGCCCGACATCGCCGGGGAGGTGTTCAACCTCGATCCTTTCCTGCTTCGCTCCGACGCGGCCGTGCTGTTGGTGGACTGGCTCAGCGATCTCGATGGGCTCGCTCTGGTCGACGTCGCCCGCTACCGGCACTTCGCCGCGGTCCCGGGGCGCTACCCGGTGCTAGCCGAATTCTACCGCCGGCTCCACGAGGGCGAACTCGGCTTCGAAGTCATCGCCGAATTCCACACAGATCCCGGGCTGGGGCCCTGGTCACTCGAGTACCGGGAGGACACCGACCCCTCCTTCTACGGCTTCGACCATCCCCTGATCACGGTGTTGCGGCGCGGCCACGAGGCGGGGATCGAGGCTCTGAAGGCTGCCTGGGTCGAGGATCTGCGGCAGGATCGGGACGGTTTCGACATGTACGTACTGGAAGCCGGGCGGCAGCTGCGGGCCGACGAGCTGGCGTCCGCAACGGCCGCTCTCGATCTGGCCGCTGAGAATCGACCCGACCATTTCCTGGTGAAGCTGATGCGCTGCGAGATCGAGCTCAGATCCGGACGCACCGACAAGGCGGGAGATCTGTGGCGTTCGATCCTGCGGGAGATGGGCCCACCGGATGAGCTTTCGTTGTGGGAACACGAGCAGCAGGGGCTGGTCTATGCCGGCCGCACTCTGACGCGTCTGGGCGCCACCGCCCTCGGCGCCCGTTGCCTCGAGATCGGCAGCAGGGAGCATTAGTCCGGTGCCCTTGGCAAGACCGCTGAGGGTACTCTGTATATGCTGGTAAGGGCAGCCCTGCGGTCTTCAATACAGACGAGAGACAGAATCCAGCGATGACACGGTTCGACCTGAGTGGCACCTGGCGCCTCTGCGGTGCCGGGCACGATATACCGGTGAACATTCCCGGAGATACCCACAGCGCCTTGCTGGCCGCAGACTGCATCGGTGATCCCTACTGGGGCACGAACGAGCTGGATCTGCAGGCGCTGAACGCCGAGGACTGGATCTTCTCCCGGTCCTTCGAAGTCGACGCCGAGACATTGGCGGCACCTTCGGTGTACCTGCACTTCGACAGTATCGACACGGTGGCCACCGTATTCGTCAACGGCATGCAGGTAGGCGACAGCGACAACATGTTCAGCCGCTGCCGCTTCTCCGTGAAACAGCAGCTCCGTCCGGGCGCCAACGAAGTAGAGGTGCGTGTACGCGCCGCCGAGAAGGTGGCTGCCGAACGTGTGGCCCACATGCCCTACGAGATACCTGGATCCGACTACCCGGTGCAGTCTCCCCACCGCAATCTGGTGCGTAAGGTGCAGTGTCACGCCGGTTGGGACTGGGGATGCTGTCTGATGGTGGCCGGTCTGTACGGGGAGGTGTATCTGGACGCAGCCGCGCCGGGTCGCATCGAGTATGTCTACACCGAACAGCAACATACCGACGGACGTTGTCAGGTGCAGGTCTGTGTGGAGGTCGAGGCGGCCGAGGCCGGAACAACCCAGCTGATTGTGGAGTTCGACGGTCAACGGCTGGCAAGGGAAGTGGAGCTGTCCCTCGGGCTGAACGTGTTGAGCGAAACCGTCACCGTGGAGAATCCACAACTCTGGTGGCCCAACGGGCACGGTGAACAGCCTCTCTATGAACTGTCCGTACAGATCGCCGGCGATCACGTGACCCGACGGCTGGGGCTGCGTCAGCTTCAGTTGATCTCAGAAGCGGACGGCATCGGGCTCGGCTTCAAGTTTTGCGTCAACGGCCGCGACATTTTCGCCAAGGGCGCCAACTGGATCCCCTGCGACGCCTTGCCCGCGCGACAGACGAGGGGTGTTCTCGATGACCTGTTGAGCAGCGCCGCCGACGCTCACATGAACATGATCCGCGTGTGGGGGGGCGGGCAGTACGAGTCCGAGGACTTCTACGAGCTGTGCGATGAGAAGGGGTTGATGGTCTGGCAGGACTTCATGTTCTCCTGCTCGACGTACCCGGCGACGGAGGAGTTTCTTGCCAGCGTTGAAGAGGAGGCCCGACACCAGGTCAAGCGACTGCGCGATCACGCCTGCATCGCTCTCTGGTGTGGCAACAACGAAGACCTGGGTGCGCTCAACTGGTTCGAGATCTCGCGGCAGAACCGCGATCGCTACGTCGTGGACTACGACCGGCTGACCGAAGGTATACTGGGACGTGTTGTCGACGAGTGTGATCCGGCGCGGACGTTCTGGCCCTCCTCGCCCTGTGGCGGCAGAGGAGACTACTCGGACAACTGGCATGACGACAGCCGTGGTGACATGCACTACTGGCAGGTCTGGCACTCGGGGGAGTCCTTCGACTCCTACTACGACGTGACGCCGCGTTTCTGTTCTGAATTCGGCTACCAGTCGTTCCCGTCGATGCCCACGATTCGCACCTACGCGCCGGAGGACCAGTTCAATGTCACGGCACCGATCATGGAGCACCATCAGCGCAACGTGGGCGGTAACTCCAAGATCACCGAGATGTTCACCCGCTACTTCCGCATGCCGGACGGCTTCGACAACTTCGTCTACCTGAGTCAGGTGCAGCAGGGACTGGCCATCAAGACGGCCGTAGAACACTGGCGACACTTGAGGCCCACGTGTATGGGTACGCTCTACTGGCAGCTGAACGACCTGTGGCCCGTATGCTCGTGGTCATCACTGGAGTACGGCGGCAAATGGAAGCTGCTGCACTACATGGCCAGGCGCTTCTATGGGCCGACCATCCTGTCCGCCTTCCAGACCCGGGATAACGAGGGTCAGGACATCGTCGAGCTGTGGGCGACGAATGATCAACCGGAGGCAGTGCAGGCCCGGGCTGCCCTGCGCCTGTTCGACTTCACCGGCCAGCAGGTGCGGTCCATCGACCTCTCCGGCCAGGTCGAGGCAAGCGGTGCGCAGCTGCTGGGGCGGTACCAAGTTGACGAACTGGCGCCACGACGGACCGATGTCTTCGCCGTACTCGATCTGCAGGTCGGTGAGAAGAGCTTCCGCAACGAGCACGTCTTCACCACCTGGAAGTCCTGCGAGTTGCCGCAGGCGAAGGTGGCGTGGACCGTGGCGGCGCTGGAGGCCAGGCGTTTCAGAGTCACGCTGACGACGGACGCACCTGCCTTCTACGTGAGCCTCGATGTCGAAGGTGGACGCGGCGAGTTTGACGACAACTGTTTCACGCTGTTGCCCGACGAGGAGAAGGAGATCGTCTTCACCAGCAAGGGCACACCACCGTCAGCCGAGCAGCTGCAGCAGTCGCTGTCGGTACATCATCTGCGCACGACCTACCATTGAGGAAGCTGACCGGTCAGCGGTCATAGCCGACCGTCAGGTAGAAGCTGCGCCCCCGCGCCGGCAGGTTGCCCACACTCAGATGCTCGTTGTAAGCGCGATCGAAGACGTTCTCCACACCCAGCTGCAGTCGCACATGGCGCTCCACCTCCCACGCCCCCCGTACGTCCACCACCGCGTAGCCGGGTGTCACATCCTCCCATGTCGTGCGGCGGGCGATCCGGTTCTGTCGTGCCGCCAGTCGCGAGCCCACCTGCAGCCAGCCATCAGCCCGCGTCCATGTCAGTTTCGCCGTGCCCTTCAAAGGCGAAATCATCGGCAAGGGCTCATCCAGGGCCTGGTTCTGGCCGTACGTCCAGGTGCCGCCCACGGTCAGCTCGATCGTACGGGTTGGCCGCAGGGCCGCATCCACTTCCAGGCCGGCCAGCTCGGCCTCTGACAGGTTCTGAAACGTCTTGAAGCCAGGCTCATCGAGCACTCCGGCGATGTATTGGCTCACGCGCTGGACGTAGACGCTGGCGGCGAGGCCCAGGCGGTCTCCCCGGTGATCGAGACCCAGCTCCACCTGGTCGCCGTGCTCGGTGTCCAGCCGCGGATTGCCATGGTAGAAGGCACCGTCGCCCGCGTCGTAGAGAAAGAAACCGTAGGCCTCGGTGTGGGACGGCTGACGACTGCTGTGAGCCAGACCCAGACGCAGCTGGGTTCGAGGCGCCGCCTCCCAGGCTGCCACCACTCCATAGCTGGCAGCCAGGTCTCGGCGCGACAGGTCGGCGGCTGAGAAGCGGCTGGCCACCTGTCGCCGACCCAGCTCGTCGGCCAACTTGCTGTCGACGCCGTCGAGCCGGGTGTCCAAACGAAGACTGAAACCTCCTGGCAGGCGCTGATGGACATCGGCGGCCAGCGCGATATGGTTGCTGCGTACGTCTCCCAGATTCAGCAGATACATGGGTGTCACATCCGGTTGCGTGCTCAACATTTTCATGTCGGCGAAGGCAGCCAGCCGGTAGGCGTCGACCACCAGTCGCAGGTCGCGCGTGGTAGTCGCAGCTTCCAGCTCCTGACGCCATCCCCAGGTGCGGGTATTGCCGTACATGGGCATGTGCATGTCGGTCATGACCTGACGCTGGCCGACGTCGCGGTCGTCATCATCCATCCAGTGGTCGACGCGACTGTGGTAGATCCTTGATCGCAGCGATTTCAGCCCGGTGCCAGGGGCCGCCTCTGTATATGTATGGGTGGCGCTGACGAGCAGCGACTGGGCCTTGCGAGTGTCCATGAGCAGCGCTGGATACCCCGCGTCCCAGGCGCGGTCCCCGAGAACGCCGACATCGAGGCGCTGCTTCGGCCCCAGACGGCGCGAGACATCCAGCTTGGCGTTGACCTTGCTGAACCCGGTACCGCTCAGGGTCTGTTTTCCCCCGGCATGGACAGCACCGCCGCGCTGCAGCGCCCCCGTAGCCCGCATCGCCGTATACGGACCTGCCGTATTCAAGCCTGCACTCCAGCTCTGCAGAGCCGACCCGGTTTCATAGCCGGATTGAAGGAATACCCCGCGGGGCCGGGAGAATTCTGCCTTGCGCGTGATCAGATCGATGCTGCCGGCCAGGCTTTGCGCTCGCGTCAGATCGAAGCCCCCTTTGGTCACCTCGAGGCGCTCCAGATTGCCCACCTCAACGTAGGCTGTCACCGGGTCCATACGGTCGACGCAGGCGGGAATCATGTGCATGCCATCGATGAGGACACCGACGCGCGCCCCCTGCATACCGCGCAGGGAGGGCTCGTGACCGAAGTGCCCGCGGCTGACCATGTCGATGCCGGCGACCTGCGCCAGGGCGCCCGTCGTCGACTGGCGATGCCGATCGCTGTGGATGGAGATCTCGTCGGGTACAGCCTGCCCGGTCACCAGAACTTCATCTGAAACGCGCAGTGCCTCGGGCTGCAGTCGCACGGTGACGGGACCGGGTGACGGCAGGAGCAGCGCGGAAGTGCGGTAGCCCAGAGCCGAGATGTGGCACGGGAGACTGCCGGCGGCTGCCTCCAGGGCGACGACGCCAGCACTGTCTGGCAGCACCCAGGCGTCGTCCACCTGCACCATGGCGTGAGTCACCGGTGCGCCCGTCTCCCCATCGATGATGTGGACGAGCCACCCGCCCCTGGAATGGGAATCGGACTGGGCGTCAATTCTGACGACTGCCAGCAGGACCAGGCAGAACCCGGTGATCGTCCGGCGACACACGGCTACTGCACCGTCATGTCGAATCCGGTGGTCAACAGTTCCTCACCCGATTCTCCGAGGGCCAGATCGACATGCCAGTCCCCGGTCATGGTGAAGTTCACCGTGCCGTGATAGTGGCCGTCGGTTGCCGCCGCCGCCACCGGCGCCACGTTGCCCGAGGATCCGTGATTCATCGAAGGCATGGAGACGTCCATATCGATGTCGAGATCGGTGACGGCCGGAAAGGACATCATCGACGCCCGTCGATGGACACAAAGTTCGAGATCGTTGGGACCGACCCGCGGTGACCGGGGTTCGATAAGCGTGACGAAGAAGCGCTCGTCACCGACGCTGATCGCTTGCACGTGGCTGCCGGGACCCACCTCGACATCCAGAGACAGCGTACCGCTGTGGCTCTCCGTCTCGAAGGCGACGTTCATCTCCCACATCCCCGACATGATGAAGATGGTAGCTGTTGTGAACAGGCTGTCACCGCCTGCGATGACCGCCTCCTGGGGCGCGCTGTGGGACATGGTGCTGCCGTCATCGTGCTGCATGTGCATCATCGGTGTCAGCACCACCTGGGCATCGTCGATGATGGTACCGGTATCCGCGTCGCGCAGGCCGATGGTGAGACGGGCGTAGCCGATGGTGGGACTTTGCTCGGAGTAGAGGGTGACCTCCACCGGGCTGTCCGCCGCACTGCCTATCTGCAGCAGTGACGGGCCATCGGGGGCTGTCGGGTGATTGTCGTCGCCACAGCCGCTGATCAGCGCGGCCAGGGCGGCGGCAATGGCCGAACTACGTCGTACGAGTGCGTACATGAGTGATCCTCTCGCAATAGAGCATGGGCACGGACCACCAACGCTCTGCGGGAGTCGCAGGGATTCCTGGCAGCGTGGCGGTACCGATGTACTGGAAGCGAGATCGTGGCACAGACCTGTGGAGGCCGGCCACGGCGGATCAGCGAGGGACTTTGTCCGGACCGTCCAGCTGAACGGAGAGAGTCGTCAGGTGCAGACGCCCCGGGGAAAGGTCCACTGGCGCAGGATGCGGGGGACCGGTGGTGACGGCGAGGAGATGCTCCGGAAACGCCGCGTACTGAAGAATCAGCTGCACATCTTCAGCATGGCACCCGGCCGCCACCAGACAGGCACCGGAGCTGGCGCCGGCGACAGCTTCCGGAACCGGGCACTGGCAGACATCCGTGCTGCAGGGGCAGGCATCCGCGGCAGCTGCCGGGGACAGATGCGCACTGGGCAGTTGCACCAGGAGGCCAGCGTACAGACCCAGCAGCAGAATCCCGGCAAGGCGACGGCGATGAGGCAGCAGACAACTCATAGATAAAAGGATACAGAGGTCCGTTGATACGTCAAGGCCGGTCTGTCGATCATGAGAATCCAGGCAACAGATCCGCCGATGCCGCCAGCAGCTCGTCGAGCATCGACTCTGCATCCCGTGGCGGGATGGCCATCTCGTCGATCAGCAATGCCTGCAGGGCGGCGTTGCGATCCCCTTTGACCGCGGCATCGGCCACCAGCTCGTGCCAGACGAAGCGCTTCTCCAGGATCCCCTTCAGCACCTGAGGCGCCTCTCCCATGGTCAGCGCCCGGGCCCCGGCCGAGTCCGTCACCGCCTCGACTTCGACCTCCGCCGTGGCGGGCAGGTTCGGAATGGCGCTGCCATTGGCCAGGTTCAGGATGCTGACCTGACGCCGTCCGGTGGCCATGGCCGTAATGAGCGTGGCCAGCCCCTCTCCGTGGATGCCGTCCTCCAGGCTTTCAGGTAACTCGACGTCATCCAGGATGTTGCCGTATTCGGTCAGGAATTGCTCGCGCAGGCGTGACGATGCAGGTTCTCGCTCCGGCATGGGTTGGCTGGCGTCGTACCCGTGATTCCGGGCCGAATCTGTCAGTCCGTAGGGCAGCGCCTGCTGGTCGGCTACACGGGCGGCAAAGGGATAGAACTCGATGATGTGACCGTCGTCGGGGTAGACGATGCGGTAACCGTAGGCGGCCGACAGATCCGCGCTCATGGCGTGACCCTCGGGCGTGTCCCTGTCACGCGTGCGGCGCAGCAGTTCCGGCAGCAGGTCCTTGCCCTTGTGCTGCACGCCCGTGAACCAGTAGTAGTGGTTGGTGCCGATCCAGCGACACTCCAGCTCATCCGCAGGGACCTCGAGCAGCTTGGCGGCGGCGCTGATGCCTCCCTGTACGCCGTGGCAGATACCGATGGAGGTGATGGAGGAGTACTTGTGCAGCGCCCGCATGATCGCCGCCATGGGATTGGAGTGGTTGAGCAGAATCGCCTGTGGACACCGCTGCTCCATGCGTTCGCAGATCTGCAAGTATGCCGGAATCGAGCGCAGGCCCATCATCATGCCCGCAGGTCCCGCCGTGTCGCCGATGACCTGGTGAATGCCGTACTTCGCCGGGATGTGCATGTCGGCGTTGTGATACCAGGACCCGTAGACGTTGCGCGTCACCTCCGCGCCACTGCCGCCGATGGAGGACACGGCAAAGCCGGCGCCATCGATGGTATCGTCGAGATCGGCCGAGGCACGCACGCGCAGACCAGTAGAGGACTGGTCGGCGAGACGACGCCCCATGGCAGCCATCAGCTCCGCCTTCTCGGCGTCGATGTCGTAAAGAACGATCTCCGAGCCGGCCAGCTCCTCCGCCAGCGCCAGATCCGCCAGCACGCGAGGGAAATAGAGACTGCCGCCACCGAGACAGGCTATTTTTGTGTTTGCCATCTCCTCATTCCTCCTACCTGTTACGATTGGCCGAAACCCACGGCAACACAAGAGAGGCCCCCGTGAAACTGCAATACATCATTGCCTCCTCCCTCTACGGAACCCTGCCCCTGGCCGAGATCCTGCCCGAGGTCGGCAGGGCGAGCAGCCGGCACATCGACATCTGGCCTCGGGTCCACGGGGATCAGCGCGAGCAGGTGGAGGCCATGGGGGAGGAGGCCTTCCGCGATCTGCTTGAGGAACACGGCGTGACGCTGGGGATTTCGACTCGTTTCGACCTGGGTCCTTTTGGCCTGCAGGAGGAAATGGCCTTCATCAGCCGCTTCGGCGGCTCCCTGCTGGTCTGCGGCAGCAAGGGACCCAGGGATCTGTCGGGTGAGGCCCTGCGAACGGCGGTGGCCGGGTTTGCCGAAGCGATGCGCCCCCACATCGACGCCGCCGCAGAGCACGGGGTCATCATCGGTATCGAAAACCATGGCAATGCCCTCATCGAATCCCCCGACTCGATGAAGTGGCTCCTCGAGTTCACCGACTCGCCTCATCTCGGCATCGCCCTGGCGCCCTATCACCTGCCCGATGACGCCAGCCTCGTGGCCCGTCTCATCGAGGATCTTGGCGCGGGCCTGGTCCTGTTCTACGCCTGGCAGCATGGCATGGGCTGCCACGAGAAGCTGCCCAAGGAGCAGGAGCTGATGCAGCTGCCGGGCCGGGGTACGCTGGACTTCCGGCCGCTCCTGGCCGCCCTGGCGAAGATCGACTATCGCGGCTGGACCGAGATCTTCATGCATCCGGTGCCGCGGGGCATTCCCATCCTGGATACGGCGACGGAAGTGACAGCCGAGATCGAGAGGGCCCGAACCTATCTGGATGGACTGGCAGCTGACCTGTGACAGGACGGCTCGGTCAACGGGAGCTTGCCCCTGCTCTGGCTCATCTGAACAGTGCTTGCCTGCTCAACCGACTAGGAGCCCGTCTCAGTAATGCTTGATCGAGTCGGTGGTATGGGCGTTGGTGTTGTTGTTTTGACGTTGAGGGTGAGTGTGAGACTTCGT
>PBSR01000076.1 GCA_002726335.1 Gemmatimonadaceae bacterium | reverse complement strand
GGCGAGCCGGAGAAGCTGGCGGGCCTCTTCACCGGACAGGGCGCCCAGCACGCCCGCATGGGGCGCGCACTCTACGAGGAAAGCGCGCACTTCCGGGCGGTGATCGACCGTTGCGACGCGGTGCTCCGCGATACGGGGCTTGCGCTGGTCGACACGATCTTCGGCGCGACCGACGATTGGACCCGGACGACGGCGGCGACGCAGCCGGCGCTATTCAGCCTCGAGGTGGCGCTGGCCGAACTCTATCGGTCGTGGGGCATCACGCTGGACGCAGTCCTGGGACACAGCATCGGTGAGTATGCGGCCGCCTGTGTCGCTGGCGTGTTCGAGTTGGAAGACGGCGTCCGTCTAATCGCGGCCCGGGGACAGCTGATGCAGGACGCCCCCGGGGAGGGCGCGATGGCGGCGGTGCTGGCAGGCGACGATGAGGTTGGAGATGTGATCGCCGGCGTCGACCAGGTGGTGATCGCCGCGCGGAACTCGCCACGAAACGTGGTGATCTCCGGTGACCGTGTCGCGGTGGCCGGAGTGATGACCGAGCTGGACCGGCGCGGTCTGACCGCGGTGTCACTGAATGTGGCCCACGCGTTTCACTCGACGTTGATGACGCCGGTCGTGGATGAGCTGCGCCGGGTCGCCGGCACCGTCCGGTTCCGAGCGCCGCGGATTCCGATCGTGTCCAATGTCACCGGCGATTTGATGGGCGAGGAGATTGCGACGGCGGACTACTGGTGCGAGCAGGTGGTCCGACCCGTGCTGTTCGCGCGGGGGCTCGACGTGCTCCGGCGGGCCGGCTACGACACGTTTCTCGAACTAGGGCCGCACCCCGTGCTGAGCGAGATCGCGGGCGAGGCGGAGTCGGGCAACGGAGCCGTCTGGATCCCGTCACTCAGACGCGGCCGGCCGGAATGGGAGGGCGTACTGGACAGCGTGGCTGCGCTCCACGTGCGCGGCGCGACGGTCGACTGGCGACAGCTCGATGTCCGATCCGCACGCGGCACGGCGCGTCCTCCTGGGTATCGGTTTCAGCGACGCCGCTGCTGGGTGGACGACAGTGTGGGTCGCGGGACGCCAGTGAAGGCCGTGGGAGTCTCCTCCGGCCCCGGACCGCGAGATCTAGGGTCGCTGCTCGGCCAGCGTCTTCTGCTGCCAGGCACGACCAAGCATCGGTATCAGGGGGATCTCGGACCGGTCAGTCACCCGTTTCTGCTGGACCATCGCGTGCACGGCCAGGTCGTGCTGCCGGCGGCCGGATTCGTGACGCTCGCGCTCGATGCGGCGACCGAGGTACTGAGTGCGGGACCCGTAGCCCTCGAGGACCTCGTCTTCGAGCGACCGCTCGTGCTGTCAGACAGCGGATCGACGGTTGTTCAGGTGGTCATCGAGCCGGACCAGGAACACGGTTACCGGTTCCGGGTCTACAGCCGAGCGACGGAAACCGAGTGGGTAGCGCATGCCGGTGGCCGTTTGTCGCGTCAGACGGCAGTTCCTGGTGACGAGGTTCCGCCCCCGGTCGCGTCGGTGTCGCGGGTCGAGGCGGGGACCTACTACGAAGCCTGTCGACGCCAGGGTGTCGATTTTGGGCCCGCGTTTCAGGTTCTCACGGATCTGCGAACGCTCGGGAGCGATGCATCAGAGAGCAAGGTCGAGCTGTCCGCCCGGTGGCCGGCCGGGTCGGGACTGCTCCACACCGCGCTGCTCGACGGCGCGTTCCAGACCGTCGGGCCGGCGATCGCGGACCGCGCGGTCGGGCGGGCCCTGGTGCCGTTCTCGATCGACCGCATCCGCGTTTATCGTTCGCCGGCCGACGGTGTCCACGTACGAGCGCAGGTGCTGGACGACGTGCATGGAACCAGTTGGTCGGCGGATCTCACGGTGTGGGATGACCTCGGCGTGGTTGCCGCGGTGGAAGGCCTGGCGCTACGACAGGCGGCGGAGCCGGTGTCTCGCCCGGGTGCGGCGGCTGATCCCGTGTTCGCCATCTCCTGGCAGAGGCTGCCGGAAGAGCAGCGTGAGCCGAGCACGAGTCAGGTGCCTGGTCCAGACGGCGCCTGCCTGATTGTCGCCGACCGGGGGGGAGTCGGCCGCGCCATGGCGGAGCGTCTCGGCGCGCACGGGATTGGAGTCACGCTGATCGAGCCGGCAGTACCGGCGGACTCGCACGGAGAGGGCTCGGGCGCCGAGTTCGTTCGACGGGTCCTTACGGCGTCCCCGGGCACCCCGCGCCCAAGCCAGCTGTTGTATCTGCGAGCGCTCGACGTGACGGAGACGGCGTGGGTTGACACCGGCACGCTCGAGCGGGACGTGCGGGCGATGTCGTCGGGCTTGCTCGATCTGCTCGCTGTGGTGGGCGCAGACGGCGTCGTGCCGCGGCTCTGGCTTGCCACGCGCGGCGCGCAGCCGCTGGGCCCGGGGCTGACGACGGCCGGATGTCTGCAGGCGATGATGTGGGGCATGGGTAGGACCCTGGCGCTCGAGCAGCACGAGCTGAGACCGGTGCGGGTCGACCTGGACCCCGGCTCGGGGACGGTGGCCGACATGGCCGACGCCCTGACGCGTGAGCTGGTGTCGCGATGGGCGGAGCCGAATGAGGTTCTGGTGGGCGAGGACGAGGTCGCGCTCCGAGGCGGACAGCGTTTCGTGCCGCGCCTGACGCCGCATGCTGGAGCGTCGACGCCGGGGCCGTCTGTCCCGTTCGGCGGGATCCGTGCGGATCGGGTCTATGTGATCACTGGCGGGCTGGGTGGACTCGGCCTGTTGACCGCCGGGTGGTTGGTGGAGGGAGGGGCGCGCCATGTGGCCCTGCTCTCGCGCCGGGATCCAGCGACGGCGGAACGTGACGGGCTCGTGACCGCCTGGCGGGCGTCCGGCGTCGAGATTCGGCTGTTCCAGTGTGACGTGGCGGATGCCGGTGCGCTCACCGATGTCCTAAACGAGGCGCGCGCGAGCGCGCCGATCGGTGGTGTCTTTCATGCCGCTGGTGTGGTGGCCGACGGTCTGCTGGCCGGACAGACCTGGTCGAGGTTTCGCGAGATCCTACCGGCCAAGGTGATCGGCGCCGCCCACCTGGACAGACTGACCGCCACCGATCCGCTGGACTGCTTCGTGCTGTACTCCTCGACGGCGAGCGTGCTCGGTTCGCCGGCGCAGGGCAACTACGCGGCGGCGAATGCTGTTTTGGATGCACTTGCCTGGACGAGACGCGCTGCTGGCCGGCCGGCGCTCACGCTGAACTGGGGCGCGTGGTCCGGTGTTGGTCTGGCGGCCGGTGGTGACACCTCGGCGCGCGCGCGCGCGGCGGGTCTTGGCGTGCTCGACCCGCACCACGCACTGCGGATGCTTGGCAGGATGCTGCGCGAAGGGGCGGTGCAGGTGACAGTGGCTCCGGTCGAGTGGAACGTCTGGGCGGCGCGGTTGCCCGGTGCCGCTCCGGGTCTGCTGCGATCGCTGGTCGGTCGAAGCGAGCCGGCCGTATCCGCGCACGGCGTCGACCGCGCCCTCGTCGACCGGCTTCGGACGGCGTCGGGCGGCGCGCGATCGGCGGAGGTGACCGCCTATGTCGTGGCGCGACTCGCGGAGGTGCTCGATCTGGAACCGGACCGCCTGGAGCCCGACCGCGCACTCGACACGCTCGGGTTGGACTCCTTGATGGCGGTTGAGCTCCGGAGCCGGTTCCGGCGCGACCTGGGGGCCGAAGTGTCGCTGACGGTGCTGCTGTCGGACGACCGTGTGGATGCTCTGGCCGTTCATCTCGCCGCGGCGTTAGAAACGAGGACTGGCGATGAGCCGGAGTCGGCAACCACGGCTGGCGATGGAGAGGCCGCACGGGAATCGCTCGCCCTTGTCGACGAGATGACCGACGAGGAGGTCGACGCGATGCTGGCCGGCCTCGAACTGGAGGTTGGAGACCGAGCCGGCGAGCCCGGACGCGATCCGGAGGGTGACGGGACCGACGAGTCGCCTGGAGGCGCACGGTGACGGCCGTTGCCGGCGGGTCGGTCGCACCACGCGAACGACTGCGCGCGCTGCTCCGCGAGAAGGCAGCCGGTCGCCACGAGATCCACCCGGTCGGTATCGGACAGCGCGCGCTCTGGTTCCTGCATCAGACCGAGCCCGCGAGTCCAGCCTACAACACCGCCTTCGCCTTCCGATCGAGATCACCGCTCGATCAGGGGGTGCTTCGCCGTGCCATCGAAAAGCTGGTCATCCGGCACGAGGCGCTCCGCACGACATTTGCCAGCGAGGCCGGCCGGCCGGTGCAGCACGTGTGGGGCTACCGGGAGGTCCCGCTGCGCACCCACAGCACGGGGCCCGATCGAGGCGCCGTCGAGCGGCTGGTCAACGACGCCTACGCGGAGCCGTTCGATCTGGCGCGCGGCCCGCTGGCGCGCGTAGATCTGTTCAGCAGCGCCGTCGACGATCATGTGGTGCTGCTGACGCTGCACCACGCGGTCTGCGATGCGTGGTCGTTGTGGATTCTGACCGACGAGCTGGTGCGGTGCTATCAGGGAGAGCTGACTGGACGTGTTCCCACGCTGGAACCGGTGGCGCCCTACCACGAGTTCTGCCGCCGGCAGACCGCCCAGCTCGAGTCAGCTGCCGGTGAGCGTTTGTGGCGGCACTGGCAGACGACCCTCGAGGGCGTCTTGCCACCGCTCGCGCTGCCGCTCGACCATCCTCGACCGCCGGTGCGTGCGGAGCGCGGCGGCACGATCGAGTTCGGTCTGCCACACGGTCTGTCACGCGATCTGCGCGCAACGGCGGCCAGCCTGGGCGCGACGCTCAATGTCGTCCTGCTCGGCTGTTTTCAGCTACTGCTGCACCGCATGGCGGGTCAGCCTGAGCTCGTGCTCGGGACGCTGACAGGGGGCCGGACCGACCCCGCGTTCGCCGGCACGGTGGGCTACTTCGTCAACCCGGTGGTCATTCGAAGCTGTCTCCCGGAGACCGGCACCATCGGCGACTTCCTGGCCGACGTGCGACGCCAGACACTGGCGGCCATCGAGCACCAGGACTTTCCGTTTCCGCTGCTCGTGGAGCGGCTGCGCCCCGTTCGTGATCCCGGGCGCTTGCCGATCTTCCAGGTGCTGTTCGTGTTGCAGAAGGCCCCGCGGCAGCATGGCCCGGAGCAGCTCACCGCGTCGGACGGAGCGGCGTCGGCCGACCTGCGGCTCGAACCGTTTCCGGTGCGTCAGATGGAGGGCCAGTTCGACATTACGCTCGAGATGACCGACGCGGATCCGATCACCGGACGGCTGAAATACGCGACGCCGCTGTTCGAACGTGACACCGCCGAGCGATTGACCAGATACATGGAGGCACTGCTGCGGGACGTGTGTGACGATTCTGCGCGGCCGCTCGACCAGGTCCTCGAGCTCATTCCTGACGACATCCGGTTCTTGCGGGATCGAAATCAGACGGTGACGCCGGTCGAGCACGGTCGCCGGATCCATGATCTCATCGCGCGACAGGCAGGCCAGTCTCCTGACGCGGACGCCCTTGTGCTGGATGCGTGTGACGGCACGCCGTCGCAGACCTGTTCGTACGGCCAGCTCGAGACCCGTGCCGCCGGACTAGCGGCCAGGCTTCGCGCGCTGGGCGTCGGACCGGACGTGCTCGTCGGTGTACTGGTGCCACGGTCGATCGACCTCCTGGTGGCGCTGGTGGCCGTGCTGAAGGCGGGCGGCGCATTCGTACCCATCGACCCGGAGCATCCACCCGGTCGGATTGACGAGATGTTGCGGGACGCCGCCACACCAGTCCTGGTGGCGACGCCGGATCTCGCCGGGCGGTTGTCGCCGCCGCCGGGCTGCCAGTTGGTCGAACCGGATGAGCGCAAGGCGGTCGACACAATGTCTGGTGTGGGCGCGGACCCCGGGCCGGCTGGCCTCGCCTACGTGATGTACACATCCGGGTCCACCGGCCGACCCAAGGCGGCGATGAATACCCATGGCGGACTGTCGAATCGTCTGGCCTGGATGCAACGCGCCTACCGGCTCGGTTCAACGGACGCGGTGCTGCAGAAGACCCCGGTGAGCTTCGACGTGTCGGTGTGGGAGTTGTTGTGGCCACTCACAGCCGGGGCGCGACTGGTGCTGTGCCCGCCTGGTCGTCATCGAGATCCGGCACTGCTGGCCGCGCTCATCCGACGGCAGCGCGTCACGACCCTGCACTTCGTGCCGTCGATGTTGCGTATGTTTCTCGAGACCCCCGGTCTGCCGGAGTGTCCGAGTGTTCGGCGGATCATCTGCAGCGGCGAGGCGTTGTCTCCGGACCTGGCGCGCCAGTGCCTGGAGTGGTCCGATGCTGAGCTGCACAACCTGTATGGACCGGCCGAGGCGGCGATCGACGTGACGCACTGGCCGTGCCGACGCGATGCCCTCGACGATGTGGTGCCGATCGGCCGGCCGATCTCGAACACTCGGATTCACGTGGTCGGCGGAGCTGGGCGCCGCTGTCCGGTCGGGGTGGCGGGAGAGCTGTGTATCGCGGGGCTCGGGGTCGGTCGTGGCTATCACGCGCTCCCGGGCCTGACCGCGGAGCGGTTCGTCCCCGATCCGTTCGGAGAGCCTGGCGAGCGGATGTATCGGACCGGCGACCGTGCTCGGTGGCGATGGGATGGTGAGCTGGAGTATCTGGGCCGGTTCGACCATCAGGTGAAGATCCGGGGCGTGCGGGTCGAGCTCGGCGAGATCGAGGCACGCCTGGCGGAGCATCCCAGTGTGAGGCACGCGGTGGTCGAGGCTCGACCCGGCCCCGATGGTGCCGACCGGCTGGTCGCGTATGTGGTGACGGATTCACCCCGTCCCTCCGTTAGCGCGCTACACCGCTTTCTGGCGAGCTGGCTGCCCGACACGATGATGCCCGCCACGTTCCTGTTCCTTGAGCAGCTTCCGCTGTCACCCAGCGGCAAGCTCGCCCGACGAGCCCTGCCGGATCCCACTTCAGAGCGACCGCGGCTTGACACGGCGTACACGGGCCCCAGGACCGAGAACGAGCGACAAATCGCGGAGATTTGGCAGGCGGTGCTCGGCGTCGAGGCGGTCGGTGTCCACGACAACTTCTTCGAGCTGGGTGGACATTCTCTGGCGCTCGCCGAGGTCCAATCGGGGCTCGCCGCGTTCATCGATCGGACGCTCTCGCTGGTCGATCTGTTTCGGTTGCCGACGGTGGCGATGCTGGCCGTCTACGTGGCAGGCGCCGGCGAGCGGCCGAAACAGGGACCTCCCCGAAGCGGCGATCGTCGCACCAGCCGCCGGGCCTCGGTCGCGGCAAGCCGTCAGGCGCGTCTGTCGCACCGGCAAGGCTTGAGGGACGGCACGTGAGCGACGGGATTGCAGTGGTTGGGTTGGCGTGCCGCGTGCCGGGTGCACCGGACGCCAGGATGTACTGGCGAAACCTGTGCGACGGCGTCGAGGCGATCAGCCGGTTCAGCGACGCGGAGTTGTTGGCCGCCGGTGTGGAAACCGAGCTGGTTCGCCGTCCCGATTACGTGCCGGCATCCGGCGTGCTCGACGACATCGAACGGTTCGACGCCGCGTTTTTCGGCTTCACGCCGCGCGAGGCCGAAGTGCTCGACGTGCAGCAGCGGCTGTTTCTCGAGTGCGCCTGGCAGGCGCTCGAGGATGCGTGCTGTATGCCCGATCGTCAGAATGGCGTCATTGGCGTCTACGCTGGCGCCGGGCTCAACAGCTATCTATTGACTAACCTCGCGCCGCATCGTGACCTGATCGCCTCGGTGGGCGAGTTCGAGGCGATGATCAGCAACGATAAGGACTTTCTGCCGACGCGGGTCTCCTACAAACTGAATCTCGGTGGGCCGAGTATCGGCGTGCAGACGGCGTGCTCGACCTCGCTCGTGGCGGTGCATCTTGCCTGTCAGGCCTTGCTGGGCGGCGAATGTGACGTCGCGCTGGCCGGTGGCGTTTCGGTACGGGTGCCGCATCGCGTCGGGTATCTGTATCGCGAAGGGATGATCCTGTCACCCGACGGTCATTGTCGCGCCTTCGACATCGGCGCGACCGGCACCGTCGGTGGCAACGGCGTAGGGGTCGTCGTGCTCAAGCGGCTGGAGGATGCCCTCGCCGACCGCGATGCCATTCGGGCCGTGGTCCTCGGTTCGGCGATCAACAACGACGGAGGAACGAAGGTCGGCTTTACGGCGCCGAGTGTCGACGGACAGCGCGGGGTGATCGGCGAGGCGCTGGCGGTTGCCGGTGTGACGCCTGACTCGATCGACTTCATCGAGACCCACGGGACCGGCACGCGCCTGGGCGACCCGATCGAGTTTCAGGCGCTCTGCGAGGCGTTGCCGATGTCCGGGCGTCGCGTCTGTGCGCTCGGGGCCGTCAAGACGGCGATTGGTCACCTTGACGCGGCGGCGGGTGTCGCCGGTTTCATCAAGACGGTGCTGGCACTCGAGCACGGTCAGATTCCGCCGACCCTGCATTTCACGCAACCGAACCCGGCGGTGGCGTTGGATGACAGCCCCTTCTATATCAACACCATGCCGGTGCCCTGGCCGGGGAACGGCGCGCTTCGGCGCGCGGGTGTCAGTTCCTTCGGCATCGGTGGCACCAACGCGCACGTGGTGCTGGAGCAGGCGCCGGAACCGGCGTCATCGGCGCCGCCCCCCGGGCCGCACGTCATTCTGGTGTCGGCTCGCGACCAGGAGACTCTTGCACGCTCGACCGCGCAGCTGGCGCGGACCCTGCGCCACGGGGTGGGCGACCGGATGGGGGACGTCGCCTGGTCGCTGCAACATGGGCGACGCGCGTTCGCGCAGCGAGTGGCGATCGTCGGGCGTGACGCCCAGACGCTGGCGTTGGCGCTCGACCACGTCGAGATCGTGGAGCAAACGTCCGATCGAACCTTGATCTGGATGTTTCCGGGGCAGGGCGCTCAGCACACCGACATGGCGGCGGAGCTGTATCGCGCGGAGCCGGTGTTCCGCGACACGATCGACGCGTGCAGCGACATGCTGCGGCCTGGGCTTGGACTCGACCTTCGGGATGTGCTGGGTGTCGGCGACGGCCCAACGGTGGTGTCGACCCGGCTGGAGCAGACCGCGGTGGCGCAGCCGGCGCTCTTCGCCGTCGAGTACGGGATGGCTCGACTGCTGCAATCGTGGGAGATCGAACCGGACGTGGTCCTGGGACACAGTGTGGGTGAATTCGCAGCCGCCTGTGTCGCCGAGGTCATCACTCTGCCGGAGGCGCTGAGAGCGCTCGTCGAGCGGGGTCGCTTGATGCAGACCCAGAAACCGGGCCGCATGCTGACCGTCGCGCTGTCGGAGACAGAGCTGGAGGCGCTGGTCGCGCCGCCGGTATCGGTGGCCGCGGTCAACGGCGCCGGGCTCTGCGTGGC
>PBSR01000075.1 GCA_002726335.1 Gemmatimonadaceae bacterium | reverse complement strand
CACAACAGGAACGCGCGTTCGCCGATGAGGGCAAGATCTCTGACTCGATCGCCAACATGCAACGAGCCGATGGGCAGGATCCTCTCGCTGTCGTCCGGCATGAGACGTGGCACCGTCATCGCGAGGGTCACGAGAATGAAGCCGCTGACCACCAGCTGCCGACGATCGAACGTGATTTCTCGGAAACGACCGATGAGAAGCCATGCGGCGACGAGTCCCGCCCCCACCAATCCGCCGGCGAGTGCTGTCCGTCGAAGAATCTCGTCTCCTCGAGTGGCGATCCGAAACAGATCACCTTCGCGGCTGAAGACGACACTTACCAGATCCAGAATTGCGGTTCGCTGGTAGAGAAACCCGGGATAGAGCTGTACCACAAGCACGAGGAATATCAGCGCTACCACAGCGATTATACATCCGGCGCCCGCCGCTTCTGCTGAGTTCTCTGTCGCCGCAGAGGCGACAAAGACGACTGCGTAGACGACGAGAGCCGGGAGAAACCAGGCATAGACCATGGCCAGCCAGGGGACCTCGGCGATCGTCTGGACCGCCGATCGGGCACCGTAGGGCGAGAGGTTCAATGCGAAGGGTGTGGCGTACGCGACTACCCAGAATGCAGCGACGATGACGAACAGACCCACCGCACCCACAATGAACTTCGAAGCGACGATTCGCGCTCCTGACACGGGCCGCACAAGCAGAAACTCGAGAGTGCCCCGGCTTCGTTCCCCGGCGAAGGCATCCATACCCAGGACACCTGCGCTGAGACCTGCAATGACGGGGGCCCAGCCATTGATGTCGTTGTCGAACGACCGGTTGAAAACCTCAAACTGCCGCAAGATATGCAGCAACAGCACGACGCCCAGCCCGGTGGCCACCTTGTAGATGTTCTCGCGGAATTCCTTCCACAGCAGGGCACGCATCACAGTTCTCCCTGCCGGCGCGCGTAGGGCCGAACCATTTCGATGAAGCTCTCTTCCAGACTCATGTCGACAACGTCCACAACGTCTGCGCCTGCAGCACCGAGCGCCTCACGATGGGCCTCACCATAGTCCGCTACCGTCACCAGTCTGCGGTCCCCGCTCCCCTCGATCTCGCTGACACCGTCGACCCTTCTCAGACCGTCTTCGTCCCCACCGCTCAGCCGCACCAGGACCTTCTTCACCCGTCCCTTGAAGGCGTCGGTGTCATCGCAGGCCAGCAGCCGCCCTCCTTCGATCACGGCAACCCGATCGGCGACCCGCTCCATCTCGTGCACCATGTGCGATGACAGCATCACCGTGCGACCTTCCTGTTGAATGACCTGCACGATGCTCTCCAGAAAGTCGCGCCGCACAAGCACATCCAGACCCGTGGCCGGTTCGTCGAGTATGAGCAGCTCGGGCTCGTGCCCCATGGCCAGCACGAGAGCCAGTTGCGCCCCCATGCCGCGCGACAGGTTTTTCACTCTGCGCTCGGGATCGAGGCCGAACTGGCCGAGCAGTCCGGCAATGTGGCCATCGTTCCATCGATCGTAGAAACTGCCGGTGAAACGGACCATCTCACGGACACGCATCCAGGGATAGAGCTGCGGTGTTTCGGACACGTAGCCGATACGCTGCCTCAGTTCGACACCATCGGCCACCGGATCCAGTCCCAGAACCCGGACGCTGCCGCTCGTCGGCCGCAACAGCCCCAACAGCGTCTTGATCGTCGTCGTCTTGCCGGCGCCGTTGCGCCCCAGAAACCCGAAGACCTGACCCCGGTCCACCGTCAGGGTGAGTCCGTCCACCGCCACCGTGCTGCCGTAGCGACGGGTGAAACCTTCGGTCTGGATAACTGCTTCGGCCATGGGTTAGCCCTCTGCGTCCGGGTGATCCAACTGCTGGTCGAAGGCCTGCCGCAGCTGCGCCTCGGTCAGGCCGAGTGAACGTCCTTCGTCGATGGCTTCCCGCAGGCGTCGGCCGACGATGCGTTCCTTTTCCGCCGTCGCCATGCCCGCCGCCTCGTCGGAGACGAAGGTCCCCGTGCCGCGCTTCTTGTAGACCAGACCTTCCCGCTCCAGTTCCGCGTAGGCGCGCACCACCGTATTCGGGTTGATCAGGTAGCCCTCAGCGAGAGCCCGCACCGACGGCAGTTCGTCCTGAGCCCGCAGCCCACCACTGGCCAGCAGATACTTGATCTGGGCCTGGATCTGCGTGTAGAGCGGCTCTGCCCGGGACGGGTCGAGTCGGAGATGCAGGGAGGTTTCACCCATCGTGACCACAGCCAGGCGGTGTTACCCCCTGACCTGCTGGGCCTCCTGGCGGAGACGCCGCTTGCGCGCCCACGGTGTGTCGATGTCGTACTTGCGGCACAGGCGACTGAAGCTGCGCGGCGTGATTCCCATGGCCCGGCTGGCATCGTTGACGCTGTGGTACATACGCGCGACCCGCTCCACCTGTTCTTTCGTGAATCCTTTGTCCAGCATGGTCCGATCTCCCTCCCAAGCGGTGTATCGGTTAATTGACACACTGATACACTCCCACGGGAAGTGATCTCTGTCAAGAAGAAAGCTTGCGCCGGGCCATAAGGGTAGGAATATTACTGGTAATACCAAGGAAGGCCGCTATGCGAATGACCACCAAAGGACAGGTAACCATTCCCCAGCACATCAGGCAGAAACTCGGCATCGGACCCTCGTCCGAGGTCGATTTTATTGAAGAAGGGGGGCGTGTCTACGTCGTCAAATGCACAGATGATCAGGTGCGCGAGCGACCGCTACGGCGCTACCGAGGGGTCGCCACCGTCCGCATGGGCACCGATGAGATCCTCGCCCTCACACGCGGGGATGAGTGAACGGCGCACTCATCGACAGCAACGTCCTCCTCGACCTCTTCACAGACGATCCGGAGTGGGCTGGCTGGTCTCAGACAACCCTCGAGGCTCAGGGGGTGAAGGGGCCCATCTGCATCAATCCAGTGGTCTATGCCGAGGTGTCCATCGGTTTCGAGCTGATCGAGGATCTGGAATTCGCCCTCAATGGCTGCAGTCTCACCATGCTCTCACTGCCGAAGGAGGCGTTGTTCCTGGCGGGCAAAGCCTTCCTGCGCTATCGAACTGCGGGTGGCAGCCGCAGTGCTCCTCTGCCGGATTTCTTCATCGGCGCCCACGCGGCTGTGGCCAGCCTGACGTTGGTGACTCGGGATCGAGGCCGGTTCTCTTCCTACTTCCCCAGCTTGCGGATCGTCGCGCCGTAATCCGTCCGGGGGCGAACCCAGACGTGGCTGAACCAGTGCCACCCCGGCCCTGATGTCGACGGCGCCGTCACCGTATAGAGAGTGCGCCGTCCCTGCAACGGTTCGTGGCCGTGCACGCGCAGGGTCGCCGTATCGGCGTCAGCCTCAACCTGCAGGCTGCAGGCGGAGGCACCGGCAACGAAGCACTGTGCCCGGTGCAGGCTGATTCCCTCCCGTACCACGCGTAGTGTCAGCCAGGGCGCCGAATCACCTGCCACGACCGGTGATTCGGGTTCACGGGCGACTACCGGCAACGCCAGCATACGTGCCTTGCGCTTGAACCCGTCCACGGTGGCATACGGTCCTCCCATGGGGAAGCGTGGCAGGGCGAAGCGATCGGCGTGAGACGAGACAACACCCGAGTTCTGCGCCACCGCCGCGGCGAATCCGAGCCGTTCAACAGATGCCCGCATGTCCGGATCGTATTCTCCGAAGGGAAAGGAGAACAACTTCGGTGCCTGCCCCAGACGCTCGGTTAAGGTGCCCTGCGCCTGGGCGACATCTTCGCCGAACGTCAGGGAACGGCCTGCCGGTGGCAGATCGAGGAAGTAGTCGTGTGTGGCCGTATGGTTGCCGATCTCCATACCTTGTGCCAGCAGTTCGGTCAGGTCGTCCCAGTCCAGCATGCCCCGTCGACCGATACTGTTGGTGTTGACGAACAGGGTCGCCGGCATGCCGAACTCCTGCAACAGGGGCAGAGCGCCGGTGCGGAAGGAATCGTAGCCGTCGTCGACGGTGAGGACCGCCGTCGGGCCACCGAGTGAGCCGGCATCGAGGCGCACCAGGGCGTCGCCCAGCGTCAGGACGGTGAAGCCCTCATCCCGCAGGTACTCCAGCTGGCCACGAAAGGCATCGACAGCGATGTTGGTCGACGGGTAGCGATCGTCGCCAAACCGGTGGTAGACGAAACAGACGAACTCCTCAGCCAATCCCGGAGAAACTGTGAGCAGGCAGATCAATCCCGACTGCAGGATGGCTCGTCTGAGCCTGCTGATCATGTTGGGCATGGCCGCCTGCTCCGACCAGCCCGTGCCGGTGAGCGAACCCGCGAGCCCTGCCACATCGTCGCCGGATGTCGGAGTCCCGGTCATCCCGCCCGCGCGGGACACCACAAATCCGGCGGCGCCAGCGCTGCCGGATTTCGGCTCGATCTCAGATGTACCGACCATGAAGCGCACGTTCTACGAATATCTCCATCCCATGGTGGTAGCCGAGAATGGTCGCATCCTGGCTCGACGGCAACGTCTGCAGAACCAGCGGCGTCATCCGGAGAAGATGGACGGGGAGGATGTGGACTGGCTCCGCCATCTCTCGGAAGAATACCGCCTGGAGGCGCCACTGGCATCCCTGGAGAACTACCCGGTCGATCACCTCGACCGGCTGTTGGCTCGTGTCGACGTCGTACCGGCCGCTCTGGCACTGGCGCAGGCTGCCATCGAGTCAGGCTGGGGGCGCTCGCGTTTCGCCCGGCTGGGCAACAACATCTACGGAGAATGGTGCTTCACCCCCGGGTGCGGCATCGTGCCGCGGGATCGCAACCCGGGTGCCGTACACGAGATCGCCGATTTCGAGACGCCCGCGGGATCCATCCGCTCCTACCTGCGCAACCTCAACACCCACCCAGCCTATGCGGACTGGCGGGCGCTCCGCCGTCAACAGCGCGACGCCAGTGCCCCCCTCGATGCCGCGGAACTGGCCGCCGGACTGACGAACTACTCCGAACTTCGTGAGGAATACGTCGAGCGCGTGCGTGCCGTCATCCGCCAGAACGCCCACCTCATGCCACGGTGAATCTGGCTACCAGCTCGTCGCTGTCGGCATAGCCGATGCGCACAGCCCGGGTTCGGATCGTCGTGGTCCCGGGTGGCAGGTCGATCGGCTCGGTGTAGAGCCGCCAGCGCCCTTCTCGGTCGCTGTCCGTCCTGTACGTCATGGAGGCTCCCTGCGTCGCGCAGTGGAGTTGCAGGCGACAGGGTGCACTGAAAGTACCCTCTGACAGCAGTTCGAGGCCGTGGGTCTCGGCCGCGATCGGTACACAGCGCGCCGGTGAGGTGTGCGGCTGCTCCCCGTCTGGCCAGAAGCGACGCATCATCTCCTCTTCCGCCACCTCACCCAGGTCCCCGGTCTCGTCCTGCCAGTTCTCCAGCGCCGTCCGCAGCCGCTCGAGCACCGGCCCGTACTCCGGATCGTCAGCCAGGTTAACCATCTCGAAGGGATCCGCCTTGGTATCGTACAACTCCTCGGCAGGTCGCGGCGTGTCAAACATCAGCTGCTGATCCCCTTGCAGTCCCCCCTCACGATACAGCCGCCACATCTCCTGCGTCACCGGATGCCGATTGCGGTACGGATTCCACAGCAGGTACGGTCGTTCGGGATAGTAGTGCCGCAGGTACTTGTAGCGGCGATCGCGCACCGCCCGAACCCGGTCGTGGGCCTCGTCGTGTCGATCCCTTGATGCATAGATGTATTGCCGTGGCTCAGCGTCCGGCCCAAGGAAAGGCCGGCCCTGCAGATGTCGCGGGCGAACGGTCCCGGTAAGGGACAGCATCGTCGGCCCCAGGTCGATGAGGCTCACGAGGCGCTCTTCCACAGAGCCTGCCTTCACCTGCCCGGGCCAGCGCACGATCAACGGGATGCGGATGCCGGCGTCGTACGGCCAGCGCTTGGCCCGGGGCAGCCCCTCGCCATGATCGCTCCACAGCACGACGATCGTGTCGTTGGCCAGCCCATCCGCCTCGAGTTGGTCGAGCAGTTCACCCACACGGCCGTCGGCTGTCTCCAGGTTGTCATAGTGACGCGCCAGCGCCTCACGGCAGACGGGGGTATTGGGCAGGTACGGCGGCAGTTCCACCGCCTCGACATCGGTGCGCAGAGGCTGACCCTCGTGTTTTTCCGGCCACATGCCGCTCTCGTGGGTCACCGTCGGATTGAACACGGCGAAGAACGGCGTGTCTTGCGGACGGTTCCGCCAGTGCGCCTCGTCCCCGAGTTCATCCCAGGCGGTGAGGGGTGGCTCGAACTGGTAGTCCGTCTTCCTGTTGTTCGTGCAGTAGTAGCCGGCGCCACGCAGATACTCGGTGAAACACTTCACGTACGGCGGCGGACAGGCTTGATACGGAGACGGTCGGTCCGGATCGACGTTGGTACTGGTGCGCATCTGATGGGCGCCGATGGCTGTGGGATACATCCCCGTGATGATCGCCGCCCGGCTGGGAGCACACACCCCGGCCACCGAGAAGGCCCGCGGGTAGATGCACCCGGCTGCTGCCAGCCGGTCGATATTCGGCGTGCGCGCCACCTCGTCGCCATAGCAGCTGAAGCGCGGGCTGGTGTCCTCCAGGGAGATCCACAGAATGTTAGGCCGGTTCATGGTTCTTTTATCCTGACATTAGTCCTTGGTGACCAGGGCGATGTGCGGCCCCGGCGGGGTCCGCAGATCGATCATGCCGCCGCCGGCAGCAAGCGAGACTCCGTCGAGCCAACGGCTCGCGGCGATATCCATGACGGCCACGGTGAGATTGACTCCCACCGGAACATCGCCTGCATCGAGCCGGACCTGGCCTCCATCCGGGAAGTAGACCGCGTACTGTCGTCCGGAGACAACCGCCGCATAGGCCTCGTTTTCGTCACGGTCGGACAGCAGCTGAAAATCGGCATCGGCTTCGGCATGAAACACGTCGAAGTGGGCCTGCAGCATTCTGGCGCTGCGCAGGTTCGCCTGCGCCGTCTCGCTCAACCCCAGACCGGAGGGCGGCCGGTGGAAGCGACTGGAAGCAAAGCCGCCGATGAGATTGCGCCAGAACACCTGCTGCCCGTGTTCGGCGCTCACCCCCCGATCGGTCCACTTGGACGTGTCGGCGCCGTAGATCTTCGTCGAATTCATCGGCCGCGGGTGATCGGCCAGGTAGGCACGCACCCACTGGGCCCGTTCCCAGTTGGTCTGTCCCGGGTTGTGCGAGTTCTGCGCGATGTCGACGAAGGTATACAGCTCCGGGTGATCGAAAGTCGGCCTGTGCGTCTCGTGGCGAACGTCCCAGTGGTCCCACATCTCCGTGATCTCTACATCCACTCCGGCAATGGCAGCAGCGTCACCGACGTACTTCGCCCAGTAGCGCCCCCAGGCAGGGTCCCCTGATGTTTCGTTGTCCATGCAGTACAGGATGTTGTCATACTTCAGCGAACAGGACAGCACCTTGTCGATGAAGGCCTGTTGAAACGGCAGAACGACCCGGTTGTCCCCCAGTTCAGGAACGGTGTAGAAAAAGGGCTGCCCATTCGAACCTGGATGGTCGGGATACTCGGCGGCCAGGCCGGATTCATCGTGGCCGTAGTTGATGTTGTTCGTCGGGTTGTAGGGATCCGACTGCCAGTTGTCCTGGCCGTGATCGAAGCGGTCCCACATCTCGATCTGCACGATGATGTCCCTGGCAGACGTCAGTTGCAGCAGCATCTCGAAGCGCTGCCAGTAGGCGTCGTTCCAGTGACTCAGATCGTAGCGTCCGTCCTCGCCTCTGGCGAAGGCCTTGATCTCGAAGCCCTGGTCGGGGCGATCCGACATCGTGTTACGGATGTAATTGCCTCCTACCGACACCAGCAGATCCAAATGAGCCTCGAGATCGGGGATCTGGAACAGATTGTCCTTCACCGATCCGCCCAGGAGCCAGACGGGTTTGCCGCCGTACTGCCAGAATCGGGGGTTCTCCCCCCAGGGCTGAATACGCCCGGCCCCTTTCTCGGCCTGTGCTGTAGCCGTCGTCATCACAATCCCTCCCGTGAGCACCCACAACAGGCGCCTGTGCACACCATGTGTCACCAACGGCCTGTGCGAGGCTGCCGCAGTGCCCGCTCCATCAACCGCCGGGCGTCGGCCTGTGGTTCCTCGTCAGCCAGCTGCCGGTAGATGCCGGCAAAGTACTCGACGTCGTTCTCGATCTCGGTTTCAAACTCGGGCAGAATCTGTCGCGTGTAATGGGCGGTCAGCCCCGCGTAGGCAGCGTTCGTCTGCCAGTCGAGCTCGCCCCCCTTCAGGTCGCGGTCTGACGCCTCCCGGTACAGATCGACGAGCAGATGTGTACCGATCTCGTGCACGATGAGCCCGAGCATATGCGCCTGATCCTGGTCGGCTGACAGCAGGCTGCGATCGTACCCCAGACTCGTGATCCCCCTGCCTGCCGGCGCCGCCGTGAGCGAAATCTCGTAGCGGTTCCCGCGAAAGCGCTGCCCGGTCATCTCCTCCCAGGTATCGAGCAACCGCAGCGACCAGAGCTGGCCATTGAGCTCATCGGCGGCCAGATCGAGGTCCAGTTCGGCGTCGTTCCAGACCTCCTCATCCCATCTCTGATAGTTGTACTCGTACACGTGGACGAGTTGCCGTACTGCTCGCAGGTACGTCTCGTAGACCTCGGAGCGACTGTAGAAGAAGCCCTCGAAATCGAACAGCCACCAGGTCAGGCGCGTCATCTGCCGCGGGTACAGATCCCTGATGGCGTCGTACTGCTGAGAGCCCATGGCCTCGTCGACAGCGCGCATGTACTCGAACAGGGAAAACTCATCCTCCAGGGGCAGATAGGCGGGAAGCAGGACGAAGAAGGGCGCCAGGTCTCCGGTGAACCCGTGGCCCCACTGCAGCATGGGCGCATGACGCCGCAGGATCTGATGGCTCTCGGCGTCGACGGTGTGGCCATAGGCGTCAGCGTAGGACGTGTGCCATGGCAGGCCGGCCACGGCGGTCAGATGCGTAATGTAATTCGGCAGGCGCTCAACGACGCACACCACTTCCTTCTCACGCTCGTTGGCGAACACGGGCGGTACACCACCTTGCGACCGGCCGGCGGGTGCGGCGCAGCCGGCCAGCGCGATGGCCAGAACACCCAGCTTCAGCCCTGTTGAGCACCCGCGGAGCAACCTGTGGTTCATCCCTCATCTCCGATGTACGGTACTACTGCGTCGATCACGTCCTGTGGTGAGTGCACCCACACGGCCGGCATGCCGGCGGCTCGAGCCCCGAGCACGTTTTCTTCTGTATCATCGAAAAAGAGCATCCTGTCCAGGGGCACACCCGTCTGGCGGGCGATCGCCTCGAAGGCCGCCGCCTCCGGTTTGCGCAGTCCGAGGCTGCAGGAGAGGAAAATGTGCTCGAAGGGCTGCAGCTGTCGGGCGTACATCGCCGACCAGGCTCGGTGATGGGTGACGTTCGTGTTCGTGAATGCGTAGAGTTGCCGGCTGCGAGCCATCGCCGGCAACAGCGCCACCACTTCGGGGATGAGCCCGGTGTAGATCGCGTTCCAGCCGGCGGCCAGATCCTCGTCGGCCAGGTCGAGGCCCAGCAGGGACCGCAGGGACTCGAAGTATTGCGCCGCCTCGATCTGGCCCCGCTCGTGACGCTCGTAGGCCTCGTCGAAGTGGAAGCGCTGACGCAGATCGCCGACGTCACGGTCGGCGGCCCGGGCCCAGTGATGCAGAGCGTGCTCGAAATTTATGCCGATCACGACGTTGCCCAGATCGAAGAGCCAGGCGTCGACATCCCTCAGGTTCTCTGAAACCACCAGTCCTCCCACTGCAGCACCAGCTGCGCCAGGCGTTCATACCCCGCTCCCGAAGGGTGGGCGCCGTCATTGCTTGCCGCCTCCCGCATCCAGATCTCGTCCGCTGCCAGTGCCTCGAACACGGAGAGGGCCGGCACTCCTTCCTGCTTTGCCTCCCGCACGAGTCGGTCCGACAGGGAGTCGATCCGCTCGTTCTGGGCGGCATCATCGACAGGTGGCGGGCCGATGAAGCAAGTGCGCCAACCCCGGCCGGCTGCTACTGCAAGAATGTCCCTGAGATTGGCGACGCTGTCATCTGCCGTCACGCGGCGGTGACCTGCCTCCTCCGTTGTGTCATTGGTGCCAAAGGCGAACACCACGCCGGCCGCCTCCAGTCCCTCTGGCAGCCGCGCCTCACACTCGGTCAGCCAGCGCCGCCGGACGTCGTCGCTCGTATCCCGTCGCACGCCCAGGTTGTACCCCGTCAACTCGAATCCTGCCCCCCGGGCTGCGGCGCAGACCCGCCCGGCCCAACCCAGGCAGGCCTCGTCCATGGTGCCCTGAACGAAGGAATCGCCGACGAAACAGACGCGCTGGTCCGGCGACAGCATCACCCTCCCTCGGGCAGGTACGAAGCGAAGAGTCTCTGAATGTCATCCAGCATGTCGGCGTTGAGGGACAGCAATATGATCCCGACGAAAGCATCGAGGCGCACCACGGCGTTGAGGCTCGCGTCCTGCTCCACTGACTGGCGCAGTCGCTCTGTAAAGCCCCGGTTGACAATCTGCACCTGTTGGTAGATATGCGGCAGGTTTGCCAGTTCCCAATCGGGAGTACCGCCGCTGCGAGAGACGAAATACTGCGCCACCAGATACATGGCCAGGGCACGGAACGTCGTCTCTTCGGCGGTTGCCAGAGGCAGGTGGAAGCGCACCATGGGGCGCAGCTTCTCCATCACCGGACAGCCACTCGTCACCATATAGATGCCGAGCAGGGAGCTGACGGCCTCCGACATGTGCGTACGCTTGACGTAGCTGCGCTCATCGGTGCTGATGCGCAGGTCGATCTCTTCGTAGGATGCGGCGTCGGAGAAGAACCCGACAAAGTCCGAGATATTCGCCGCAATCGGACAGTGTGGATGCGCCTGCTGCTGCAGCGGGCAGTTGTCGCACTGGCTGCATCCCAGCTCGGTCCATGCGGGCAGGGGTGCCGCTGGATCCACAGGCGCCAGGGCGAGGCTCGACCGGTCGAGGTGCAGATCGAAGGTTCGCTCCGTGCCTCCTGGCAGCAGAAAGTCGTAGCGATAGCGGATGGTGTCGGCCACGTCGGTCATGACGTCCTCCACAGACATGGTCTGGTGGTGGTGATCGCCGTGAAGCCCAGACCCTCCAGGATGGGGCGACTCGATGGCAGGGCGTCCACTTGCAGCCATGGCACGTTGCGGGCAGCCGCCTGCCGCGCCCGGTGTGCCACCATACTGCGGTACACGCCGCGATGGCGGTACTTCCTGATGACGCCGCCCCCCGCCATGCCGCTGAACAGGCTGTCGGGATGGAAGCCGTTGCGCGCTGATCCCACGGGCAGGCCATCAACATAAGCGACGCACATCTCGAGGGACGATGGGTCGTTGCGGAGTTGTCGGGCAAGGGACTCTCCGTACGCAGCAGGTGTATCCGGCCAGACCTGGACCCGGACCTGCATGTAGTCGGCCAGACCTGACTCATCGGTTACGGAGCGCACGTCATGGCCGGGATCCTCGGCCTCGATGACGCGACCAACGGGAGCCACGACGACGGCCTCTTCCGTGCCGATGTCGAAACCAAGATGTCGCAGTCGCTCGAACAGCCGTCCCGGTGGATCGTGCGCGTATGCTTTCCATTCGAAGTCGTGCCCCCTGTGCTCGAAATACGCGATCTCTTGCTGCACGGCGGCATCGAACTGTGCCTCTGTGTGCGAGGAGAACACGATGTCGCTCGATGTGCCGAAACGATCCACATGACGCACTACCCCTCCTTCCTGTACACGCAGGGCATGGCCCGGGAGCAGATCCCGGCGCTCCGCGTCGAAGCGCCGCAGCAGATCCATTCGCTGCGATTCTGTCAGGAGAGTCTCCCCTGTCTGTGTGTCGCCCATGGTCGGCAAGATATCACTCGACGTGACCTCCTTCCAACGGCCGTGTCGAGTGTCATCAGGTGAATATGCGCGACATGCATGAGCCCGCCCGCAGGGCCAGCAGAGGAAAATCCATGGGCAGCGAAGACTCCATCACGTCTTCTCTCGTCATATCCATGTCTTTCGCGCATATCGCTGGCTGCAGAAAACTTGCGCAGAATGTGGGAACCTGTCCGACGGTGACTCGTCTATTTTCGCGAGCTTGCTCACGTGATCTGGATCACAGCCCGAATCTTCCGACCAGGGGCGTCATTTTCAGTAGTTGTACGGATGCGCCCCCCAACTGTCGCGAGGTATATTGACCCCGACCACGAGTCGGGGGGATACCCCGCGAGCCTTTGTAGGAGTCGCATTCTGATGATTCTGACCGGAGTTCCCGTCGACATCCTCGAGCGGGCGGCGCGCGTCTACAAGACCAATAAAGACGCCGGTGCCGCCCTCGGCATGAGCATGAGAGGCTTCTCCAGAGCCTGTCGACGCTATGGGATCGAAACGCCGTACGCACGCCGCCAGAAGGACCGTAGTCCGGCCCTGTCGTCTGACTGAAAACTCGCTGTTGTCCCATCGCCGCGCCCGGATCGGGAATCCGTGATTCTACCAGCTCCTCCACCTGATCCGGGTGCGTGCACTTTTTTTCGTTTCCATGGATTTTCCCGGCATTTCCTGCGGAATAGTGCATCCGCTCCTGTGTAGAGCGTAGCAGAATATGCCTTGACATTGCGCCCGTCAGGGGAGTATCCTCCAGCGCAGGCCGGGACTCAGGTGGTAGCGCCCGCTTGGTCTCGGACGTTCTCGTACCTCTCGCGCAAGAAAGGGAGACAGATTAATGCCGAGTATCCGCACACTTGCGACAATGCTCGCGGTCTGCCTCCCATGGGAGTCTGAATCAGCCACCTGATCACGTGACCGGTTGGTTTCTGCTACCTCTCTCCGGAGCCGCACTGCGAGCCTGCAGTTGCGGTTTTTTTGTGTTTCAGTATTCACGAATATCCCCTCACGGAGAGAGGATCTTGTATAATCCTGATTTCTGGGAAGTCCAGCTCGACCCGGCCGATCTGGAACGCTACCCGGCGGCAGCGGCGATCTGGCACGAAGATGATGAAGACCAGCGTCTGCGACATCACGGGCGTGAGCGAACAGAGCAGTTGTTTCCCCCCGTCATGGACCTGGTAGGCGGCGCCCTGACGGAGCGCCAGCGCGAGGCGGTCATGCTCTATTTCCTCCACGACAAGACGCAGGAGGAGGTGGCCGAGATCATGGGGATCAACCGAAGGGTGGTCAGCCAGCATCTGTTCGGCATCCGGCGCAACGGTCGGCAGGTGGGCGGTGCCATCGCCCGGCTGCGAACCTTGTGTCGGAAACGGGGGATCGTCGCCGATGCCTGAATGAGATGGTCCAGCACCACGTGTGGGGGTGGCGGGCGGTGTTGACACCGTTCCGCCACCCCCGCTTTAGTTATGCCAACTGCATCGATGCGCAGGCGGCCCTGTGCAGGAGGGTGTTGTCCATGAATATGGACCGTCGTACCGGCTGGAAACACTGGTTCGCTGATGTCGGCTATATCTACGTCGTTGTTGCTGTCCTCGTAGGAGCCGTCCTCGTCCTGGCCGACATGTACGGCGGCCGCCAGCCCGTCAGGACTGCTGGCGAACCGACCAGCGAGGCGCCGGGTTACGGTCCGCCACAATAGCACCCGCCGGCAGCCAGATCGACGGCAACGTTGGCGACGACCTTAACGGTTCCATAGCTTGAGTCGCTATGACCGTGGAAGCACGCATCGCCGATCCCTCCCGGGGTGAACACGACGCCTGTACACTGCAGGTCCCCGACGTCGGCTACCGCGACAGCTTCATCGAGGGTGCCGGTGAGTTTGCCGGGGAAGGCCGGCTGGACTCCACCTACGCCTCTTTTCTCGGCTTTGACGTCCCCCGTCTGCAACGCGATTTCCCCACCTTCGTGGAAGATCTCCGACGCATGTCGGACGAAGACCGTGTGCGTCAGGCCGGCTACCGGGACTGCGTCTACTGGCTCGTCGACGCCGGCTGCTACGTCGGCCAGTCTTCGATCCGGCCCGAACTGGGCACACCCTATCTCATCACCTACGGCGGCCACATCGGCTACAGCATCCGACCCACTCGGCGGCGCCAGGGCTACGGACGACGGGTGCTGCAGCTGGCCCTTGAGAAGTGCGGCGAACTCGGCCTCGAGCGAGTCCTGGTGACATGCGATGAGGACAACGCCGCCTCCCGTCTGATCATCGAAGGCAACGGTGGCGTCTTCGAGTCGGGAATGCTCATGGACGATGTCGTCGCCCGCGCCGAGGGACGTGCCGGAGAAGAGGTCCGGAAGCTGCGCTACTGGTTCGAACTGCCCTCTTGCCTTTGACTGGCATGGACGATCAGCTGGTCCTCCCCGACTACGGTGGTGGCAGCATCGTCAACGTCGCAGCCTCGATCCTCGAGGCTTTTGGTGTCGAATCGCCTGCCGTGCCGCTGCGTACAGACCTGTTGCCGCCAGGTGGCCTGGTGGGTGCCAACGGCACGGTGTTGCTGGTCCTCGACGCTCTTGGCTGGTCTCAGCTCGAGGCCGCTGTTGCCTCCGGTCGCGTGCCCCGGCTGGCGGGACTCATCGAGGCGGCCCCCCTTGGCGTTCAGCGTCTCACATCGGTGTTTCCATCGACCACGACAGCCGCCCTCAGCAGCCTGGCCACGGCCTGCCCCCCGGCGATACATGGCGTTCTCGGACACATGCTCTGGTTCGAGGAGTTGGGTGCCGTCGTCAACATGCTCACGTTCTGTCCCCTCGGCACTGACGTGCCGATCACGGAGGAACTGGTGCGCCGCGTGCCGACGATCTATGAACGTCTCCGTGCTGCCGGCGTGTCGTCGACGCTGATCACAGACTTCGCTTTTGAGGGGACATCCTTTACCAACCTGCTTGCCGAGGGTGCCCGCTTCGCCGGCTATGGCGGCCTGTCGCAGATTTCCTACCAGTTGGAACAGGCGCTGGCGGGTGCCGAGGGACCTGCCTTCTACTCCCTGTACTGGCCGCTCATCGACACGCTGTCCCACTTTCATGGCCCCCACCACGGGGATTCGCCTTCGTCGGCATGCCTGGAGGAGATGGAATTCATCGATCTCATGCTGGGCAAAGTGGCCGACATCTGCAGCCGCTACGGATGCACTCTCGCCGTCGTGGCCGACCATGGGCAGACCGCCCTGCGTCCCGAAGCCGCCCATTCTGTGCAGGGGGATCTCAAAGCATCGTTGAACCGGCCTCCCGGTGGGGGCCGACGCGCGCTCTACCTGAGCGGCGTCGACGTGGATCGCGTGTCGGCCGATGCCGCGCTGGCAGGCTCCCTGCAGCTGGCCATCTCCACCGATGACGCCATCGCCGACGGTTGGTTTGGCGGATCCTGCGACGGTCTGTCCTCCCGCATCGGTGACACCATCGTGCTTGCCGGTGAGGGCGTGCAGTTCCTCTACGACTACGGTCGCGGCACCTATGCGCACTACGGCTGCCATGCGGGTCTGACGAGCCGGGAGATGCACGTCCCCCTCCTCGTCGTGCCTCACGTGTAACAAGCCCTGTCGGTTTCGCCGGTTTCCGCGTCCTTTATATTGCTACTTCTATGACAACTCGAATCATTGGTTTTCTCGCCGTCTTCTGGGCTCTTCCTCTAGCCGCCACCGGGGTCGTACAGGACACGGTGCTGCAGGAAGCCCTCGTCCTGCTCGACGCCCGCCTTGCCAGCGCCGATCCGGTGCACGCTGTCCGGCTGTTCGACGACATCGGTGATCGCACGTCCCGTACGTCGTCGCAGGTACGCCGCCATCTGCAGATACGCCTCGAGGACTTCGCTGACCTGCACGACTCCAATCCGGCTGCCTGGCAGACCGCTCTGGGGCTCCGCGCCGACACCATGTCCGAGCGCCAGGTGAAGCGTCTGGTCCGCGAGCTGTCGGGCATCTCCAGCCGCATTCTGCAATCCGACAGCGACTACCTGGTCGGTACCGGCATCCGCTGGGCGGCCCATGAGGCACGGGTGCCCGAGACGGAGGCCGAGTTGTTCGCCAGACGCCTGGTCGCCCACGGTGTGATCGACACGACCACGGAGTGGGCACCGGAACCGGTGGGCCTGATGGTCAGTGGCTGGACCGATCCCTACGAGTTCAACCTCGACCCGCTCTACATATTCTTCGACACCGACGAAGAGGCCTTTGTGCGCGAGTCCGTGCGTGACGTGCAACGCTTTGTTGTGCCCCGGGTCGTGCGCCGCCTGCCGGCCTCACGCGGGGTACAGTATGCCGTCCGGGACCGCAACGTCACGCCTCTGATCGACCCACAGTACAACCTGCGGATCAGCGTTCTGAGCCTGCGCTTCGGCGGTACGAACGCGGATCTCATGCCCTGCATGGATGTCAACGCCAGCCTGCTGGCCACCGAGACCGGGGGCAGCGTCTGGCAGAGCACGCTGTCCCATTGTACCCGTGAACACGGTTCGGCGTCGACGAACGAACTCGACGATTTCTTTGAAGAGATCTCCGATCTGATCTTCGAGCGGGTCGACGGGCACTTCGAAACGCGGTGACCTGGCGGGCCCGTACCGGTCTGCTGGAGAGATTGGCGTCCCACCCGGACGCCTGTGAAGCCCTCTGGTTCACGACGAACCCGGGGCTCGAGGACGTGGTGGCCGACGAATTCTGCGAGCGACTCGCCGCAATCGGCATCCCCGCCGCCGACCTCGAAGTCGAACTCAAGCCCCTGGGCTTCAGCGGCAACATCATCACGTGGCTGCCACGAGTGGGCACCGACATCGAGGCCGCCGCCCTTCGCCTGCGCTCCGTGCACCATGTCGTTCGTCCGATGTACGGCTTCGACCTGTCCCCAAACGGCGAGGGTGATCTCGACAGAATCGCCGCCCAGCTGACACTTCACGGTGTTCCTGCTCTCGAGGCAGGCGACGGGAGCTTCCGCATCACCACGCGACGCTCGGGGAACCACCCGTACGGCAGTATGGATGTGCAGCAGCGGGCGGGCGCCACGTTGGTGGCCAGGTACGGACTGGCCGTCGACCTGGACGAGCCTGATTGCGAGGTCCGTGTCGACGTCATCGGCGCACAGTGCCTGGTAGGGATCCAGCTCACCGGCGAGTCCCTGAGCCGACGCAAGCAGCGGTGCTTTAACCCGCACGGGGCGATCAAGTCGAACGTGGCCTACGCCATGCTGCGGTTTGCCCGCCTGTCCTGCGGCAGGATCCTCGATCCGTTCTGTGGCTCAGCCACGATCCCCATCGAGGCGGCCCAGGTGTTTCCCGACCTCGAAATCGTCGCCAGCGACTACTCCGCACGCGCCGTCGACGGCGCCCGCCTGAACGTGACCGCCGCCGGCCTCGATCAGCGCATCGATGTGCAGCACCTCGACGTCGCCGACCTGGCCGGGATCCACTCCGAGGCAAGCTTCGACGCCATCGTCACCAACCCACCCTTCGGCGTGCGTCTCGGCCGCGGCATGGATTTCCTCGCCTTCTACAGCCGCGTCCTCGACGCGGCCTCCCACCTGCTGAAGCCCGGAGGTCTGCTGGTGTTTCTCGCCTGGAAGCGCGGCGTCATCGACCGGGCGAACCACCCTCACGACCACTTCCGGCGCAACCACGTCCGGGTCGTCGAGACGGGCGGCATCTTTCCGCGCGTCTATGTCATGGAGCGGCGCAGTGTCGTGGATTTGACACTGTAGCAGTCGCTGTGCAACCATTGGCTTCATGGCGGTTTTCTACCATGGCACCACGCGCCGGCGAGCCCGGCTCATCCGTACCAACGGGTTTGAACCGCGTCCCCCATCCAAACGTGTCTGGTTCGCCCGCAGCCGGTCCATCGCCGAACGCCGGGCACGCCACAAGTCGTCAGGCGGCTCCGCCGAAAAGCCTGAGGTCCTCACCTGTGAAATCGACATCGGCTCCCTGGCGGGCCTCATCGGTGGGGGCCGGGTCTTCCACGCCCGCGGTATCCTGTCGATCCGTGGGCCCGTGCCGGCGGCGGTTCTGTGTGACTCGCCGAGCGACCTGCGGCGCTCTTCCTTCTCCGTCAACCTGCCCGATGAACCGGCCGGTCTGGCCCGCTGGATCAACCGACTCCTGGAGCTGCCCGCCCATCGGGGGGTGAGCCGCAGGCACCCAGGCGTGCGGCGCCTGTCCGGGTGGATCCAGAGCCGGGTCGCGGCCAATCCCAACAGGGAGATCTCCGCGGCCGAAGTCGCCGAGGTCGCCTCGCGCTGGCTTCCCGACTTCTTCGATGGTGTCGCCGTCGATCCCACACACATGCGCAGCCTCCGCTACCGCGGCTCCGCCGCCGGCGACCTGTCTACACTGATCCCGCACACAAAGGCGGCGTCTGGCAGTGCATCTGATGAAGCCGACGAGGATGTGGAGGCCGAAGCGCTGGTCTGCCTGGCCTCCCACAAGCCCCGCCGGCGGGTGCGCGGACTGCGTCTGCTGACCTCGATCGAGGCTCCCGCCGATCTTGTCGAGTGGTGCCTGATGCTGGTCGACGACGAGGATGTGGACGTATCGGTGTCAGCCCTGCAGACCCTGGCGGCTCACTGTGAGAGAGTGAACCCCTTCCTCGTAGAGGATCTGGCGGCCGACGGTGACCGCAGGTTGCGGGCAGCCGCCCTGGAGGTGCTTGCCGTACATAACAGAGAAGGATGCAGCCGCTGGCTCTGGGAGGGGCTGTCAGATCCCGAGGTCCACGTGCGGATGGCTCTCGTGCGACATCTGGACCGCCTCGACCCGGCGCAGCACCCCCACATCTTCGAGACGGCTCTCACCGATTCCAACCAGGAGATCGTCAAGCTCGCCCGACGCCGCAGCGAAGGCCGGGGGATCGGCGTTCCCACCTGGTAGCCTGCATCTGCTCAGTCGCCGACGCACGTCTCGCCGACCATGGGCTCCACCTGCAGTCCCCCCTCCACATCGATGTACAGACTCACAGCGCCACAGCCGTCGGTACGGTAGACTGCCGTGCCACGCTCGGCGAGGCGCGCCAACACCTCCGCCGCCGGGTGTCCGAACTTGTTGCGGGCACCCACCGAGAGGATGGCCAGGCGGGGATCGACAGCGTCCAGAAAGCCTGGCCCTGATGACGTGCGCGAGCCGTGGTGAGCACCCTTGAGAACATCTGCCCGCAGACGCTCCCGCCACGCCTGCATGGCCGGTTCCGTTTCCGCCTCGATGTCTCCCGTGAACAGGATACCGGCGCCGCCGTAGTTCAGGCGCAGAGCCACAGAGCCGTTGTTGAGGCCATGAGGAGACCGTCCCTCTTCGGTGACGAAGTCTTCGGTGGGGTGCAGAACGAGGCCGGCCACACCGTTCAGGCCCGCAAGACTGTCGCCGGCACGCACGCGATGGTAGCTGATCCCCCGCTCCGCGATCAGCTCGTGTACCCGTCTTGCCGTCCACGTGTCGTACTGTTGGCCGCTGTCCACGTAGTGTCCCACCTCGACTTCCTCCAGAAGGTGCACGAGGCCGCCGATGTGATCCGCATGCGGATGTGAGGCGATGACGACATCCACGCGCGTGATCCCCCGATGCCGGAGGAAGGGTGTCACGACCCGTTCGCCGAAATCGATACGGCGACTGCGGATCCCGGCGTCGATGATCATCGTGCGCCCGCCGGGAAAGTGGAGGAAGGCGCTGTCCCCCTGGTCGACGTCCAGGAACACGATCTCCAGCTGCCGCGGCCTCAGCAGCTGCGACCACAGTGACAGATTGGCCCAACCCAACAGCAGCAGGAGCAGGGCCACACGGGCGCGCCGGCTGGTTGCCGCGCGGGTGACAAGAACCAGGGCTAGCGCCGCACATCCGAGAAACAACGGCTCCGGCCGGGGTGTCGTCAGGGGCGGCACACGGGCGAAGGCGTCGACGGTCTCGATCAGCGCCGTGAGCGACACGTAGTTGGCACCGGCAAAGGGCAAGGCGATGGGTGGCCAGATCGATCCGCCGAGGACGGCGAGCAGCCCGAGACCGACGCACAGACCCAGCAGAGGCACGACGACGAGGTTGGCCAGCAGAGAGATCGGTGCGAACTGCTGGAAATGCCAGGCGATGAAAGGACCCGTACCCAGCTGCGCCGCCAGGGACACGCAGGCAGGCGACACGATCCAGCGTCCGACGAAGCGCTCCTCATCACTCCAGCTTCCGGGCAGACAGCGCCGCAGTGGACCGTGGAGCCCGACGATGGCCAGCGTGGCGCCGAATGACAGCTGGAAGGACAGGGTCAGCAGACTCGCCGGCCACAGTGCCAGAATCACCAACGCCGCCAGCCCGAGAGAGTTGAACACCTCGCCGCGACGTCCGCTGACCCGGCCCACCATGATCACGGCGGCCATGACCGTCGAACGCACCACGGGCGGCTGCAGATCGGTGACGAAAGCATAGAGCACGAGAACCGCTGTCGTGGCCAGGTACGCCGCGGCGGGTGGCAGGCGCAGGATGCGGAAGGCGGTGAAGAAGAAGAGTGCCACAAGACCTACATGGAGACCGCTGATGACGAGAGCGTGGGCCAGTCCCGTCCTACGGAAGAGCGTTTCCACTTCCTCCGGAATGGCGTGGCGGTCTCCCAGCAGCATGCCGCGCAGCAGTCCTGCCGGCGCGCCTGAGAGATGGGCCACCAGCGAACGGCTGGCGGATCGACGCAGCGGGGCGATGATCTGCTGCCGCCACCATCGGTCAGGCAGCGCCTCCACCGACAGTGCATCTCCACGATAGACACTCGTGGTGGCATGCACGCCCTGCAGGGCCAGGAAGCGTCGGTAGTCGAAGGCCCCTGGGTTGCGAGCCGGCTGCGGACGCGTCAGTCGGCAGCGCAGCTGCAGCCTGTCATTGCCGTCAACGGAGATCGTCGGCTCGCGGAGCGAGACCAGCACCTGTCCGCTCAGTCTCCGTCTCCGCCCTTTCTCCGGTTGCCAGGATTCGGCCCGCAGCGTCAGGCGCAGACGCTGGTTCTCCCCTTCCCCGCGCAGCTCTGGACTGCCGTCCACCCGTCCGATCAGCAGGCCTCGCTCCCCCCATGATGTCAGGTGGCGTACGTGGTGTGGGGGCAACAGCTTTGTGGCCTGATGGCTACGCAGACCGCCGGCGGTCATCGCCAGCAACAGCAGCAGTCCCGTCCTGATCCTGGGATGGTGACTGGCAAGCAGGACGACGGCAACCAGCCACCAGGCAGAGAGGGCGACAGCTGCCCACAGGCCGGGAGATGGCGCCAGCAGATCGTCAGCGACGATACCGGCCCCCATGGCACTGGCAATCCAGAGGGCCGGGCGGCGACGGGATGGCGGTGACATGAGAGCTCGAACCGCAATCGCCGTGCCCGGGTGCGGCGCATCTCGACCGGGACCGGCCTCACGGGTATATTCGCAGGATCATGTTATTCAAACTCTTCCTGCTGTTCGCCCTGGTCCCCGTCATCGAGCTGGCCCTCCTCGTCGAGGTGGGTGGCCGCATCGGGGTGGCGCCGACCATCGCCGTCGTTCTGGCCACCGGTGCGGCCGGTGCCTGGCTGGCCCGTGCTCAGGGTCTGCGCGCCCTGCAGCGGCTGCAGGAGGCGGTACGGTCAGCTCAGTTCCCCGGCGAGGAGATCTTCGACGGCGTACTCATCCTTGGCGGCGGCCTGCTCCTGCTGACTCCGGGGTTCCTCACCGATATTCTCGGTTTTCTCGCCCTCGTGCCCGGTACCCGACACCTGCTCAAGACGCTGGTGAAAAGCCAGGTTCGCGGGCGCATGCCGAACGGGCGGGACGGCGCCGTCCACGTGCAGTATTCGGTTGACTGAGCCTGGCGTGGGTGACGATCTGACAGGTAAGCAGCGACGGCACCTTCGCGCTCTGGGGTACGGCCTCAAGCCGACGGTGTCGGTGGGCAAGTCCGGCGTGACGCCCGCGGTGGTGCGCTCCGTCGACGACGCCTACAGCTCTACCGAGCTCATCAAGGCCCGTCTGGAGCGTTCGTGGGAAGTGGACCGCAAGGATGGCGCCCAGCAGTTGGCGGCGGCCACGAGTTCGCACCTCATCCAGGTTCTCGGCCGCACGGTCCTGCTCTATCGGCCTGACCCCGACGAGCCTGAGATCGAGCTGCCCGGCTGATCACGGGCAAAGAGGTAGAACGACAGAGGCCTGGCGGAGAGAACACTGCACTCCGCCAGGCCCTTTCTGTAGCAGTCGTAATCCCTCAGGTCAGGCGGCGATTCTGTCCTTCAGCATTTCCAGCACACGATCCTTGCCGACGAGCATGACGAAGCTGCCGAAACGGGGGCCACGCGCCTGACCGAGAACGACCTCGTAGAAGCTGCGGAACAGGTCCTTGGGCTCGGCGCCGGCCTCACGGGCCACATCGAAGGGGATCGATTGCAGCTGCGACTCGTCGGCCATGTCACTGGCCGCCAGCACCTCGTGCACGCGCTGGAGCATGGAACGCTCATCCTCGCTGGGATCGCGGAACTGTTTACCCGGCAGCACCTGTTCCCGGTAGTAGGTCAGTCCCTTGTGCACCAGCGCCGCCAGCACTTCGGGATACCTCTCCACCTCGGGGTCGTAGCGGCGCAGGTATTCCATCAGCAGATCCTCGTCATCGGAACCTAGAGCTGAGATGAGGTTCGTGACAACGCTGAAATTGACGCTCGCGCCATACTCCGGCACATCCCGTCCGCCTCCGGTGACGTGCCACAGAGGCTGCGCCGGCCGTTCTGACTCGGCCACGTCCGGCCAGCCGCGCAGCGCCGCCAGATAGTCATCCACGGCTTTGGGAACCACATCCCAATAGAGCCTCTTGGCCCGCTTGGGATTCTGATAGAGGTAAAACAGCAACGACTCGATGGGGGCGTAGTCGACCCAGTGTTCGACACTGAGCCCGTTGCCGACACTTTTCGAGATCTTCTTGCCCTCTTCGTCGAGGAACAGTTCGTACGTCAGCACTGCCGGCGGCCGCTTGCCGAGAACGCGGACGATACGGCTCGACAGCTTCACCGAATCGATCAGGTCCTTGCCCGACATCTCGTAGTCCACATCGTAGGCAAACCAGCGCAGAGCCCAGTCGACCTTCCAGCCGACCTTGGCGTTGCCACCGAGAATCGATGTTTCGCCGGAATGGCCGCAGCCCTCGTACCCCTTCTCCTGGCGGTCGCAGATGAAGGAAACACTGTCTCTCTCGGGATGGTAGGCCGTCACGCGCGTGGCGTTGATCGAGCCACAGTTGGTGCAGATCGGGAAGAAGGGCGACCAGCCCTGGCGATTCTCCTCGCGCAGGGTCGGCAGGATGACATCGAGAATCTCGTCGACCTTGTGCAGCAACAGCGACAATCCGGCGTCCAGCTCACCGGCGCGGTACGCCTGCTTGGCTGACTTGAGCTCGTAGTCGAACCCGTAGGCATCGAGAAACTCGCGCAGCTTCGTGTTGCCGTGACCTGAGAAGCTGTCGCAGCAGCCGAAAGGATCGGGGATGGCGTGCAGCGGTTTTCCAAGGTGGGGCGCGATGGCGTCCCCGTTGGGCACGTTCAACGGCACCTTGCGCAGTCCATCCATGTCGTCGGAGAACGCCTGCAGACGCGAGGGCAGACCGGTGGCCTGCTCAAAAGCGCGTTGGACGAATGTGGTGCGCGCCACCTCGGCGAAGGTGCCGATGTGGGGCAGACCACTCGGGCCGTAGCCGGTCTGGAACAGTACGGGCCGATCTGCTGATGGCGAGCGCAGTTTGCTGATCTGCTGGGCCTCAGTGAAGGGCCAGGCGTTGGGCGTTGCCATCGGTGTGGGGTTGTCGCCTACCTGTTACGGAACGTGATGCGGCCCCGACTCAGGTCATAGGGAGACAGGGCGCACGTGACCTGATCTCCGGGAAGAACACGGATGTAGTACTTCCGCATCTTGCCCGAAATATGCGCCAGGATCTCGTGGCCGTTTTCCATCTCTACCTTGAAGAAGCCGTTGGGCAGGGCCTCCTTCACCACCGCCTGGACCTCAATCGCCTCTTCCTTCGCCATACACTCTCTTTCGGGTGACAGAAACCGCGGAATATGATAATCGGAAAAACCTACGCACCGCCCCTGCCAAAGTCAACGATCATGGCGCTCACGCCGTTGCGGCGCAGTCACTTGGAGCTACTCGAGAAGCACCTTCACATCGAAGGTCGCTTCCCGTGCCGCATCGATCGTATCCAGGTGCGGCGTCAACCGTGCCACGCGACTGTAGTAGCGCTCCGCGTCCTGGGGACGGCCTGTCGCGTCAAGCACGTGGGCCAGATTGTGCAGGGCCGGCACGTGATCCTTGTCCAGGCGCACTGCGGCGACAAAGGCCTTTTCGGCGGCCACCAGATCGTCGAGGCGCAGATGGGCGAGGCCCTCGGCGTAGTGGACGTTGGCCGCGTCCTGCCGCAGCGTCCCCGACTTGCGGAAGTAGTCGAGTGCTTCAGCCGGCAGTTCCGCCTGCAGCAGCGTCAGGCCGCGGGCGAAGTAGGACTGTGCCAGACCGTGGCCCAGCCCGGGGTAGCCGGGCTGACGCTCATGGAGTCGCTCGAGATGATCGGTGGCCTTGCGATAATCGCCAACCTTGTGGTAGGCGACACCGAGGTTGAAGCGGGCGTCGTCGCGACGCCCGTCGTGTATGAGAGTACGCTCGAGGAACTTGATGCCTGCAGCGCGGCGGCCATTGGCGCACAGCAGTGTGCCCAGCCCGGCCATGGCGTCCACCAAGGTCGAGTCCATCTGCAACGCCTGGCGGTAGTGGCCTTCGGCCTCGGTCACCATGGATTGCGCGTGTCGCACGATACCCAGATTGCAGTGCGCTTCCGGATAGTCGGCATCGAGCTTCAGTGCCTGCTCGAGTTCCTCAGCCGCCTCGAAATTCCTGCCGTCGGAGTAGTATGCGTTGGCCAGCAGTACCCGCAGTTGGGCGTTGTAGGGATCCTGCTTCACCCGATCGTGGTGGTACCGGATCTTCTCTTTCGCCCAGACGTTGTAGCGTTCTTTGGCGTCACCTGGCAGCGCCAGGAGGGGCAGCAACAGCAGGACAGCCAGCCAGCGGCTTCTCACGGTGCGAACTTCTGGATCCGTCCGTTGAACGTGTCGGCCACGTAGATGAAACCATCGTGGTCGCGGGCGATGCCCCCGGCTACGACCTCCTTGTTCAATGGCCTGGAACCGCTCACGTCCGCCAGTACGGGTGCCGTTCCGCGAAAGCGAAAGGCGGATGATTCGCCACCGGCTGTCCCACCCCACCGAGTCAGGTAGCGGCCTTCGCGGAAGACCTCGATGCGATCGTGACCGGCGTTCACCACGAATACCCGATCGCCTGCCGGATCCAGCACAAAATCAGTCGGCCGTTTCAGCAGACCAGCGCCGCGGTCATTCGAGGACAGGGGGTCACGGCCAAAAACCCTGTCGACATCGCTGCGTGCCGCCGTGCCGTAGACGACGAGCCGTGGCGCCTGCCAGCCAGCGGTGTCGTAGCCAAGGGGCTCGACAAGGGCGGCAAAGGCGCCGTGCCAGAAGCCTACACTCGACACCATCAAGGGTGGCACCGGGTAATGCTCGACCATCTCGCCGTCCACATCGAACTGCTGCAGGTGACTGATACTCTCGATGAAGACGCGGCGGTCGTCGATGGCGATATGCCGTACGAATACCGTCCGCAACGGCCGGGTCCACAGCAGGTCACCGCCTGCCCCGATCTTCGCCCATTGGGGTTGGGGGGCCTGCCCTTCCTGATAGACATTGTAGACCACGTGTAGGTTGCCGTCGCCATCGAACGCCGCGGAGGGGCCATCGAGGGTTGCGGTTTCCAGACAGGCACTGGTCTTGTCGGTGAAATGCCAGCGCTCCAGGGCATTGCCACCACGGTCATAGCGCTCCACCCAACCGCCGCCGACACCTAATATGTATACCACGCCATTGGCATCGAACAGCAGGCGGGTGGGCAGCAACCCCTCAGACACCTGCCATTGGTCGGCGAACCGGTGAATGCCACCTTCGACGACGGTACTCGGCAGGCGGTGCTCCTTGTCCTTGTCCCCCGCTCTGAACACCGAGGATACGCGATAGCGGTAGGCCCGGTCGCCGAGTAGTCCGTCATCGGTCCATGTCGTGTCCGACCCGTTGGCGATGCGCGCGACGACGTCGTAGTCGTCGCCCTGGATGCGCTCCACCTCGTAGCGCAGAAATCCCTTCAGCGGCGGACGCTGCCAGGTCAACCGTGCCGACGCCGTGGCACTGTCGAAGTCGACCTGGAGAGAGGGTGGTCCATCGAGCCGCGGGGCCCCCGCCCCGAAGGGCAGACAGGCGGACAGAACAACCCCGGTGAGCACTAGACTGAGACTATGGCGGGTGCGTATCATCGGTCGGCTACGGTACGTGCCCTGACCACCCTGTCAAGAATGGCGCCCTGTAACAGATACAAAGTGGAACGCGCCGCCCGGGGCTGTTACATTTGGCCCGTGATGCGATCCGGAGTCCTCTTCCTCATCCTTCTGGCATTTGCCTTCGGTGGCCTCGGTTGCCGGTCTCTCGACCGGGACAATGCCGTCGATCCGGCGGTTGACAACGGCCTTGACGCTGAAACGGGGGCGGGTCTTTCCCTCGTCGTCCCCCTGCCCAAGGCCCTGGCCACGGTCGTCGACAGTCTGGTGGCCCGTCTTACCGGGCCGGACATGGTGCCCGTCGTCAAACCACTCGACTACCCCAGCCCACTCGGCCCGGCGACCCTGACGATCGGCGCCGTCTCTCCCGGATCGGGACTTACCTTGACGATTGAGGGATACGACCTGACGGGTCGTCTCATCCTCTCCGGAGAACGTGGCGACATCACCATCGTCACCGGTGATACGACCCGGATCGCCATCGACCTGCGCCTGGCCATCGACGCCTCCGAACTGGACGAACCCGACACGACCGCCGCCGCTGGTGCGGACACGACGGTCGTGGAGACTCCGGACGAAACGCCGCCAGAGGAGGAAGGGGCGGAGGATGGTTCTGCCGAGACGCCCGCCGACGAGGGGGCCACATCCGGCTGAACGGCCGGCCCGCCGTGCTCGGTACCGTCACCCTGACCACCGACTTCGGTACGGGCGATCCTTACGTGGGCGCCATCAAGGGTGTTCTGCTCTCCACCTCGCCGCAGATACAACTGATCGATCTCAGCCACGATGTCCCGCCACAGGACATCCTCGCCGGGGCGTACCTGCTGCAGCACGCCGCCGTTGAGTTTCCTGCTGGGACCGTGCACCTCGCCGTCGTCGATCCCGGAGTTGGCAGTGCCCGCCGTGCCCTCGTCGTCGACGCTGGCGGATACCACTGGGTGGGCCCTGACAACGGCCTCTTCTCTTTCGCTCTCGGATTGCCCGGGGCTCGTGCCTTCGAGATCACCCACCCCGATCTGCAACGAGATCGGTTGAGCGCCACCTTCCATGGCCGCGACCTGTTCGCCCCGACTGCGGCACGGCTGGCCGCCGGTTTCTGTGTGGTGAACGTAGGTCCTGCCATCGACGACCCCGTACGCCTGGCACCGACACGGACCGTCGTCAACTCTACCCTCATCGAAGGCGCCATCGTGCACCTGGATCACTTTGGCAACGCTGTCAGCTGTATCTGCTCAGCGGATCTGGCCTGTCTCGGTGACCCGAGCCGGTTGCGCGTCACCCTCGGCAAGGAGAGGGTGGGCCTCGTCGAGACCTATGCCGATGTCGAACCCGGCAACCTGACGGCTCTCATCGGCAGCGGCGACCTGCTGGAGATCGTCGTGCGCGATGGCAATGCCGCACAGCGACTCGGCCTGCAGCGCGGAGACCCGGTCTCTGTGGAGCGCTGCCCGTGACCGGGCCGGCACCATTGATCGTCAGCGTCTCAGGAATCCGTGGCATCGTCGGCCAGTCCCTGACCCACGACACGGTGCGTCGCTTCGCCCACGCCTTCGCCGCCGAGCTGCCGATGAACGCCCGCATCGTGCTGGCCCGCGACACCCGGCCTTCGGGAGAAGAGTTCGCCGTCGCCGCCGCCGAGGCTCTCTGCGCTGCCGGTTGTCACGTCTTCGACCTGGGAGTCTGTGCCACGCCGGCCGCCAAGCTGATGGTGCTCGAGCTCAAAGCCCAGGCGGCTCTCATCCTGACGGCCAGCCACAATCCGGAACAGTGGAACGGGTTGAAACTCGTCCGCGGCGACGGCATCTTTCTCGACGCTGCCACGGGCCGCCGCGTCGAAGCCGCCTACCACCGGTCGCAGCGCCGCACCGGTGATGGACAGGTCGAGACCGTACCCCGCGACGACGTCGAGACCCGGCTGCTGCAGCGGATTCTCGACGTTGTCGATGCGGATGTCATCCGCAACGCCGGACTGCGCGCCGCCGTCGATCCCTGCAACGGCACGGGTGGGTTATTCGTGCCCCGTTTGCTCCAAGCCCTCGGCGTCGACATGCATCTCATCCACGGGGAGCCCCACGGCCGCTTCGCCCACGAACCGGAACCGGTCCCGGAGAATCTCATCGATCTGGGACGGGCCGTCGTCGATGGTGACTGTCACGTGGGTTTCGCCGTCGATCCGGACGCCGATCGTGTCGCCCTTGTGGGCGAGACCGGACTGCCCATGGGTGAGGACCTGACCCTGGCGCTGGCGGTCCAGGCCGTCACCGAGTCGCGCCAGGGCCCCGTTGTCACGACGCTGTCCACTTCACAGGTCGTCTCCGATGCAGCCCTGCGCAATGGCTGCCCGGTGACTCTCACACCGGTGGGAGAGGTCCATGTTGTCGATGCGATGGTGACTGAGGGCGCCGTCATCGGCGGCGAGGGCAACGGCGGCGTCATCCTCCTCGACGTGGATCCGGGTCGGGACGCCGCCGTCGGCATCGCCCTCATTCTGCAGGCCCTGGCCCGGGGCGGCCAGCCGCTGTCGGCACTGGCAGGGAAGTTGCCTCAGTACGTGATCGAGAAACGCAAGGTCTCCTGCTCGAAACAGGATCTGCAACGCGCACTGGACGGGCTTGTGGTCCGATATCCGGAGGCGCTGCAGCATCCGGTGCAGGATGGGGTGAAGCTGTACATGGATGGTGTGCTGCGTTGTCCCTGGATCCACCTGCGGCCGAGCAACACCGAGCCGGTGGTACGTATCATCGCCGAGAGCGGACACGGCGAAGAGGCGGTGGAGCTGTGCGACGTGGCGGAGGGTTTCCTGCGGGGCGAGTAAGAACGGGGTCGAGAGCGGTTACTTGAGATGCATGCCGGTGATGAACACGTCCGTGGCGCGAGACTTCTTCAGGACCTTTTCGTTGACCAGGATCATCAGCTGCTGCCGCAGGTTCTCGGCGCGCAGCGGATCTTCCAGTTCGGTCGTGCTCTGCCGGCTGAGCAGGCTGAT
>PBSR01000074.1 GCA_002726335.1 Gemmatimonadaceae bacterium | reverse complement strand
GTCCGGCACCGCGGATGAGGTGGACGGCGGAGTGGCTCCAGCCTGCCAGCTCGCAGTTGTCGACGCGCAATCGGGGGTGCTCCGCATCGATGCCGATGGAGGTGGGAAACCTGTAGTAGTAGTCGTGTCCGCCGTGGCCTTCGCGGAAGGCGCGGGAGTGGTGCTCCAGGCAACGTCGCGGGTTCGGGCCCTGCAGGCGGATCCCGGTGAGGCGCGCGTCGGCGCCGGTGGTTCGGATCAGCGGGCGTGTGGCGAGGCTGTCGGAGCGGATGATTCCACCCGGGGCGCCATCGATACCGCGATCGCTGGCCAGGGTCACGCCACCGGGTAATTCGAGGACCAGCTCTTCGACGTAGATCCGCTCCGTACATTCGATCACGGCATCACCGGCGACGTAGACCGTGTCGCCGCTGCGGGCGCCGGCGAGGGTTTCGATCAGCTCGTCGAGGTGGCGAACGGGTGTGCCGGTGGGGCGTATGGTCCCGGTGTAGCCGGTGCCGCCGCCGAGGGGACGACCGCGCCTGGCGCTGGCGCCGCAGGTGTTACGACCTGTCCCGACCTGCGTCGGCGGGCGAAGGAGGGGGCGGGCGTTGAACATGCAGGGGCTCCTGGTTCAGATCCTCGGGGGAAGTCTGGCGAGTGTCGGCATACACACTTACGGGTGCCTCTGGTGACAGCATGGCGACTCAGAATTCTCCTGCTCTCTGAGGAAAGCACGGGCACGAGCATTGCGATTCAGTTTGCCGCCGATGTCCGTCAACGTATACTCAGGGGGAACAGAATCATGGCCGAAACGACTGCGCATTCCAACCCGCCGCCGGACGACATGCACTGGGGTATCTCCTACCTGCGCGAAGACATCCAGGACCTGCGACAGGATATCCGCACCATCCACGCTCGAATCGACGGCACCTCAGAGAGCCTGACGAAACGCATCGACTCCCGATTCGCCCTGTTGCTCACTGCCATGATCGCTCTCAACGGTCTCACGATCGGCGCGGTGTTCGCCGCATTCCAGATCTACCTGCCCTTGAGGTAGATGCTCCCAAGCTACCGCACCACCCGACAGATTTTCGCCGTCGTATCCTCGCCATACCACAGATCCCCATCGACCATCGTCATGCCGTGGCTGAAGGGTGCGTCCGCCGGCAGGACGAGAATCTCCAGGCAGTCACCCGTCACGGTGTCGTAGCGGTAGACGGTGTTCAGCGTGGTGTCGTTGCACCAGACGGTGCGCTTGGCGGCATCGGCCCAGGCCAGCCCATGGCAGCGGTCGCCGAAGGCCAGAGGGAACCAGCTGCAACCCGATATGGACGGATGGCCGTCGGCGTCAGCCTGCAGGTCGAGACGGAAGATCGCTCTCCCCGGAGGGGAGGCTGCCCACAGATGCGTGCCATCCCATTCCAGGCCGTGGAAGCCGGTGTGCTGGCCATTCACCGGCTCCTTTGAGAAACCGACGATGCCGGTACCGACGCCGCGATGGTCGACGTGATAGACGGTGTCATCCGCCTCGATAACGGTCAGATCGGGGGCGTGGGTACCGGACATGATTGTCAGCAGCGCGTCGTTCCACGGCATGACGATGACACCGCTGGGTCCGGTGGAGCCGGCGGCGAAGCTGCTCTGCTTTCTGGAGCCCCGTGGGTCCTCCACGGTGATCAGCGCCCCGTCGGCCTGATCGGCGATGAGGAGACGGTCGGTGGCGCTGTCGTACTGCAGACCATTCGGTTTGGCGCCGTCTTTCTCGAGGGTGAACAACACCTCGACTTCGGCACGACTCACACGGACATGATGCATCGACATCAGTGGATCTCCACGCCGGCTTCGGCTGCGATACGGTGGGCGTTCTTGGCGGCAAGAGGATACTTCTCGTTCGGCAGGTGCTCGAGCAGCATGTAGCCGTCGGCGTACATGGCCTGCCACAGTTGCAGCAGGTACCCGAGATCGAGATCGCCCTCACCGGGGACCTCCTCGTCAATGTGGCTGACGAAGCCGTCGCGGACAGCGGCGTCTTTCAGGTGGCCGCAGCCGGCGATGGGTCCCATCAGCCGGAAGATGTCGTCGAGGCGCGGGCGCGAGTCGTAGACCTGATGCACGGCCTGGAAATGGTTGCAACAGTCCATCACAATCCGCATGTGGCCAGAACCCACGTCGGCGAGAATTGAAGCGTTGGCTTCAGGTGAATCCATGATCGTCAGCAGGTGGGTCTCCACGACCATCGTAACACCTGCTGTCTCCGCCTTGTCGGCGATGGCGCGCAGCGTTTCTACGAGACGATCACGACACTCGGGTCGATGGTTTTCGGGCGAGGCGCTGTAGGAGCCCTTCGGGTTGAGGCTGCCGGTGCGGATGAGGCAGTAGTGGGCCTGCAGTTCGGCGGCGACTTCGATGCCGTGACCGATGCTCTCGATCAATGGCTGAACGACAGAAGAGTCTGGGTCGAACAGGCATTGCCCGAAACCCAGACCAAACTGCACGAACTCCATACCCGCCGCTTCCACGGCGGAGCGGACGCTGGCCAGCTGTGCCGATGTGACGTCACCGAGTCCGTCGAGGGAGGCATGGCTGGCGGCGCCGGTGAGCTGCAGATCGGCGATGGCGGCCAGGTGACTGGCGTCGATGTCACGGAAATCCGGGGGCGTCATGCCCACAACACCGAGTCGCATGGGTCAACTCCGGGAATCGGGATGGGAAGCAGAGCGATTCTACCAACGGGCTGCTAAGGTAGCACCCGTCGCTCATGCAAGGAAGCTCGGGCCACCCTTGGCGTCTCCCGGATCGGTCCGGTATCTTCCTCCGTCACCATGCCCACCGCCATTCTACCCGTCATCGCCGCCGTGTCCGGTCTGTACACCTCTCTCTGGGGAGCCTTCAAGGACTCGCCCTACGAGGGTTTCAAGGCCAGGACCTTTCCCCGCAGCATCTACTTCAACGTGGCCATCTTCGCCGTGCTATACACGTTGCCGGCATTCCACGACCGCATCGTCGGCCTGGGCCTGTTTCAGCTGTTCTTCCTGACCATGGGCCTGGAGCGGTTTCTGGCCGAGATCTACAAAGGCTTTTTCCGTACCGAAGATCAGGCGAAATACTTCGTGCCTTCGCGGATCACTTTCTTTGGCCATCACGTGGCCAGTGATTTCGCCCGCTATGCCGTCGGTACGGCAATCGTCGCCGTTGTCTTCGGTGTGGTCTGGATCGACGTCACGGTGGAGCGCTTCCTGTGGTTCGTCATCGCCGCCTATGGCACGGGGCTCGTGGTGTCTCTTGGCGGTGCCTACAAGGACGCTCCCTTCGAGGGCTTCCAGCCCCTCAAGTTCCAGCGCTCCGGTGTCGTGCTCGCCGTGCTCAGCCCCCTGTTCTATTTCGTCAATGACAGCCAGTCGCCCGTGTCCGTCGGCTTCCTGATCTACATGAATGGCGGTCTCGAACGTTTCGCTGTCGAGTACTACAAGACCTACATCCAGCGGAACATGTCTGGGAAATTCCGCCCTGATATCGAGCGCCATCAGCACGAGCTGGACACCCGCGAGAAGTACCACTACGCGGCGCTCGCCATCATGGCCGGTCTCCTGGGCATCTACATCTACGAGCTGGTCGTGTGGCGCGATGCCCTATGATGCCGTCATCGTCGGTTCGGGTTTCGGTGGCGCCTTCACGTCCCTGGCGCTGACCGAGGCTGGGCTGCGCGTTCTGTTACTGGAGCGGGGTCAGCCCGTGGCGCGCGACGACGGCGACTGGGATCCGCGGCAGATTCTTCTGGGGGACCGCTACCGCAGTCCTTCACCCGTCCACGTGCGCCAGTACGGTGCCCGCAGCTACAGCGACATGTGGCATCACGAGACCGTGGGCGGCAGCTCTGTTTTCTACGGCGGCGCGTCGCTGCGCATGCGTCCCTCGGACCTGGATCGCTGGCCGTTTGACTACGACGATCTCGAGCCGCACTACACACGGGCCGAAAACCTGCTGGACGTGTACGGGCTGGCCGGCGCCGATCCGCAGGATCCGCCTCGTTCGGCACCCTATCCTCGTCAGTCCATCGACTTCACGGCGCCAGCGCGACGACTGCACGATGCCGCCCGGTCGCTGGGATACCGTCCCTTCGCCCTGCCCATGGCGCTGAACTTCGGCGACGAGTCCCGGCCTCTCTGCGTCCTGTGCAACACCTGTGATGGATACCCCTGCCGCATCGAGGCAAAGAACGACCTGACGGCGATGGTGCTGAACCGGGCGCAGGATCAGGGACTGGAGATCCGTGCTGGCGTGATCGCCTCACGGCTGCTCACCGACGGAGACCGCGTGGGTGAGCTGGAGTATGTCGATGCAGAGACGGGTGAGGTCTGTTCCGTCGCTGCGTCCAGGTTCATCGTGGCGGCCGGGGCTCTACAGACGCCAGCTCTGCTGCTGCGCTCCGGTTTCGACGGGAGGTCGCCGGGAGGCTACTGGATCGGCCGGCGACTGATGCGGCACTGCAACGCGGTGGTCACCGGCGTCTTCCGCAGGCAGACGAATCCTGAGAACACGTTCCACAAGCAGCTCTGCTTGACCGACTTCTACGACGACATGCGCGACAGGCTGGGCACGGCGACGGGGACGATCCAGGACATCTACACACCGGCACGGCAGGTGATCGAGCATCACGCCCCGCCCGGGCTGCGCCGCGTGGCCGGCTGGCTGTCGGCCTTCATGCAGAATCTTCTCTGTATCGCCGAGGACGATCCGCGGGTCGGGAATGTGGTGACCCTCGGAGAGCCGGACGGCTTCGGTGTGGCCACACCTAGGGTGGATCACGAGTATTCGGCGGCCGATTACGAGCGACGGGATTACCTGGTGATGCGCGCGCGACGCGTGTTGAAAGCAGCCGGGGCGTGGAGGACACGCCTCTACGAGATCGACAGTTTCTCCCACGGCGTCGGCACCGTCGGCATGGCGGCCACGCCGGAGGAGGGAGCCCTCGACCCGCAGGGCCGGGTCTGGGGCGTGGACAACCTGTGGGTCACCGACGGTTCCGCCTTCCCGACGAGCAGCGGTGTAAACCCCAGCCTGACGATCGCCGCCAACGCCCTGCGCGTGGCGCCGGCGATCATCGATGCGGATGCGTGAGAGTCAGAAAACGTCCCGGATCGGACTGACGGGCTGCGGCACCATCGGCAGGCTGCACGCCGGCCATCTCGCCAAGAGAGGCACAGACCTGGTGTTCCACAACCGGACCCGGGAAAAGGCGGAGGACTTCGGCAACCGCTTCCACGGCAAGGTGAGCGGGGAGTTCGAGGCCCTCGTGGCTGGATGTGATGCGATCGTCATCGCCACGCCGCCCGAGCAGCACACGGAGCAAGTGCTGACAGCGCTGGCCGCCGGCAAGCCGGTGATGGTGGAGAAGCCTCTCTGTGTTTCACCCGATGAGCTGACCCGGATCGAAGCGGCGGCGGCTGCCGCACCCCGGGGGGCCTTCGTGTTGGTGGCGGAGAACTACTACTACAAGCCGTCACTGGCGCTGATGCGGGAGACCATCCTGTGGGATGGCATCGGCCCGGTGCAGTCGATGCAGGTGAAGAAGCTGACGCAGCAGCAGGCGGTGAACTGGAAGGCAGCCTGCGGGGCGCTGCTGGAGGGCGGGATTCACTTCGTGGCACTGGCGGCGGATCTGGCCGATACGTCACTGGCGCGGGTGGATCCGGCCGTGGCAGCTGCCCTGGCGGATTCGGGAGAGGAACCCAGAACGCTGCCGCCGCCGATTCGGGTGCCAACCTCCGTGTCTGCCGAGTTTCCCACAGCGTCGCCGGGAGGGCCGGCAGAGCGGCAGTCCCGGCTCACACTCGCGTACGAGGGCGGCCTCGAGGTGAATCTGCATTATGCCTGGGATGTGCCGTCGATGACGAAAGGCACCTTTCAGCACTCCCGAATCGAAGGCGAAGCGGGACGGATCCTGTTCGAGAGCAACGGCATCTACGTCGATATTCGTGGGCCCGGCAGGAAGGGGCTGAGCTTCCCCGGCTTCGGCGACCTGATGGGGTACGAGGCGATGACGGACGAATTTCTCGCGTGTATCGGGAAGGGCCGTACGCCGTACTCGAATCTCGCCCGGGCGCGGCGTGACCTCGACATCGTCTTTCGCGCCTACGAACACCTCCCCTAACAGCCGCACCACACACGCGTGGCTCTGTCTACCAGGGCGTCGTCGCCACCGTCGAGCGCAACAGGGCGATGGCGACCCCCGTCATGCCGATCAGACCCATGCCGCAGGCGAACCCGGCGGCCAGCACGGGAGTGCGCCGGCGCCAGTCGCGCCAGCCGAAACGCCTCTCGAAGTAGTAGCGGCCGATCAGGGCGCCGATCATCTCCGGGATCAGGGCGTGGGGCAAATCGCCGAGACCGCTGATGAAACCGTAGAGCAGCATGGTGGGCAGCTTGAACAGGGACAGCACGGCGAAGGAGCCCAGACCGAAGCCGAGCCCCCCAAGGATCACGTTCAGGTCGATGGCTTGAAACAACGGGCTCTGCCCCGTTACGGTCGACGAAATCCACAACGACTGGTACAGGGCCCGACGGTGCCACATCTTCTGTGCGTAGGGGTAGGCGTCGGAGGGGATGGGGTCGCCGGAGCCCCAGATGTAGGACCAGAACAGGAAGCTGGCGACCATGACGACGGGGAACATGAAGATCTCCGCCTTGATCAGGCTCGTCAGCCGCGTACCGGTGAGCTCCACCTCGCGGAACTGTTGCGCCGTGCCGCCGTAGTCGCGAATGGGAAACGGCGCGAACCAGATGGCGGTGCCCTGGTAGCCGGAGAGGATGAAGGTGGCCTCACGGACCATGGGAAAGCCCACGTGCTGTCCGGCCATGCCGATGAGGCGGGCGTTGATGTAGGAGATGACCGGCGTGAAGACGAAACCGAAGAAGAAGTAGAACAGCACCAGGTGTCAGTCGCTGCCGACCAGCCAGGTGCAGAGCCCGACGTACCCCAGTGTACAGAGTATGAAGAGGCTCATGGCAAGGGTCACGGAGAAGTCGCCCCGGTTGGCCACAGCCCCCTCCGTCTCGGATGCGTTCTGTTCTGACTTCCTCGCACGATATCCCTGCACGGCTCTGATCACGCTGTAAACGCCTGCCAGGGCGATGGCGAAGGCGGTACCGATGGTGAAGCTGAGCCAGAAGTCGATGCTGTTGGAGAACTCGGTGGTGATCGTGTCCATGCCCTGACGCCACGAGATCAGAATCTCGTAGTGGTAGAGGACGGGATTGACGAAGACATAGACCATGGCGGCGGCAAACCGTCCGACCACAACCGAGAAAGGCAGCACCATACCGACGATGACGAGGCCCAGATTCGTCGAGATGCCGGTGGGTGCCGCCGGCAGAAACGCCTCGGTGTTCTTCGTCAGGTCGATCCACGGGATGGGGATGATGTGTACGGCCTTGCCGAAGATGGCGTTGGTGAAAGCCGGGAGGAAGACGTAGATGGCGCCGAAGGTGAGGCCGATCATGGCACCGATACTGAAGATGCGCCAGCGCCAGGTGTCGGTACCGCTCTCGGACAGTGCCGTGGCGCCCTCGGCGGCGATGGGAGCCATGGGGAAGGGCAGCCGCTCCACGTCGCTGGTCAGGCGGAACAGGCCGTAGCCCATGGTGATCCACGAGACGCGCGACAGCACGCCGCCGACGATCAACAGGGTGATGGCCATCTTCCAGTCGGCGTGCCAGAAGGTGCGGTCCCGCAGGGCGTCCGAATCGGCGGCGGGCACCACCCAGCGGGGGATCTGGTCGGCGATACCCAGGCTCTGTGCCGCCGGCGACTGCACGAGATACTGATCCCAGATCAGGTTGGCAAAGGGCCCCCCCGCCAGGGCGCCACCACCGACCATGGCCACCAGCGACCCGCCCACGTAGTAGAGGATGTAGAGCTCCTGCTTGGACAGGGGCTTGAAGGAGCGTCGCGCCAGCTCGGCGAAGAGGATGATGGTGACCCACTCCGCCGCCGCCCCCAGAGACTGTCCGGCGATGAGCCCCATGTAGATGGAGCTGGGCATCATGACGACGGCGATGAACAGGATTCCGAGGGCGGTGCGTACCGTGAAGCCCTCGGCGAAGCTGTCCGGCGGATCCACCAGCGTCCGGTACTGCTCCAGCTCCTGGTCCCTGACGGC
>PBSR01000073.1 GCA_002726335.1 Gemmatimonadaceae bacterium | reverse complement strand
TCGGGCATCACCGCCTCCAGCGTCCAGTCCGGCACCATGTCGCCGGGGGCGCCGAACATCTCGTCCGGCTTCGGCACGGTCGGTGCCTGCGTGACGCGGTTGTCTTCGAACCAGGTGTAGGGCGGGAAGTTGGGTACATCGTCACCGAAGTAGCTATCGAAGCCGTGGTCAGTGGGCCCTCCGCCCATGGGCTTCGAGTAGTCAATCCGATCGTTCAGGGGATGGCGATTCGGTCCGTCGATGACGCCGAATTCGACGTGATCGTTGGCCCGGGAGCCGTCGGTCAGCGACCAGTCCCAGCCGAGATGCCATTTGCCGATACAGGCGGTGCGATAGCCCTGATCGCGCAGCACATCAGCTACCGTCAGCCGGTCCGGCTCGATCAGGGCCGCATCCCACTGCCAGACGATGCCGTTCTGGAGACGCGATCGCCAGCAGTACCGTCCGGTGAGAACGGCGTAGCGGCTGGGCGTGCAGACGCTGGACGGCGCGTGGGCGTTGGTGAAACGCATGCCGGAGGCGGCGAGCCGGTCCAGGTTGGGCGTGGGGATACGGGATGCGGCGTTGTTGCAGCCCATGTCCCCGTACCCCATGTCGTCGGCGAGGATATATATGATGTTTGGCGAACTCATTTCTCATCAAGGTAGAGAGGCCTGGGACAGAGGGCCAGCAACAGGACGGCACTCGGCCTGCGGCGCCAGATCCGACGAGATGGCGTCGTCCGGCCTCGATCCCTTTCTTTGCGGGGTTCGCCGTCATCCCGCTGAAGAGCGCGTCTTCGATCAGGATCGAAACCATGACCGAATTGCAGAGGATTCGTCCCGAGGCAGTTCCCCGAGCGCTTGAAAGGGTTGAGCGCTACCGCCTGCTCAACCAGCCGCGTGTAGCCGAGAGTATCTGCCATGATATCCTCGCCATCGACGAGAACAACCAGCAGGCCCTCGTCGGCCTGTTGCTGGCGTTGACGGACCAGTTTGATCTGGAAGCCAAGATCGGCGTCAACACAGCACTCGAATGTGTACCGCGTCTCGAGGGTGAGTACGCCCGCACCTACTACGCCGGCATCATCTGGGAGCGTCACGCCAAGTCCCGGATCAGCCGGGCCTATCCCGGTTCTCAGTTCGACGCCTTTGAAGAGATGGAACGGGCGCTGGAGTTATTCGATCGGGCGCACGAACTGAGCCCGGCAGACGACGATGACGCGATTCTGCACCGCAACGCCTGCGTCCGCGCCATCGAAGCCAGCAAGCTGGAGCCCCGCCCACGGGACGACGCGGCGGTGCAGTCGGAGTAGAGAGCCTGGCGGAGTAGAGCCTAGTTGTAAGCTCCCAGTCGCAGTCCCTCGTCGACGAAGTAACGATACGTCTCGTACTCCGTCGTCGTCGGGATCGAGTGATCCGAGTGCAGGATGTAGCCGAAACCCTCCTTCAGCAGCGGGATCTTTGCCTGCAGCTCGGCCCGGATCGCATCCCGGTCGTTGGCCACCAGGTTGCGCGCATCCATGCCGCCGAACAGGCTGATGCGATCGCCGAAGTTCTGCTTGATGCGCACCGGGTCCATGCCCGCCTTCACCTCCATCACCTGCAGGCAATCGATCCCGGCGTCGACCATGTCGCCGAGCAGGGGTTCGACGAAGCCGCAGGAGTGCATGATGACCTGCAGCCCCTGGGAATGTGAGAAGTCCATGGTCTTCTGGTGGGCCGGCTTGATAATCTCGCGATACATCGCCGGCGACATGAAAGGCCGCTGCTTGAAGCCCATGTCCTCGTAGTACCATATGCCGTCCGGCTTGCCCTCTTCGGCGAACAGGATTTCCTGCAGGGCAATGCTCGTCTCGGCATACGTCATGGCCATATCCTTTACCCAGTCCGGGTCGGTGGCCATCCCCATCAGCATGTACTCGTGACCGCATACCGGGTGCATCAGCTCAAAGCTGTTGACTCCCGCCCAGCAGAAGAACCGTTCCTCATCAGCGGCGGCCTTCTTCGCCGCACGGTAGGCCTGGAAGTTGATGCGCCGCGTTCCGGGAATCAGCTGCGGCTTGATCAGCTCCTCCCATGCAGACCTCTCCTTGACGGCGAAGTCGATGTGTTCCGGTGTCGACGAGTGCAGCTTGTGGCGCCGCAGCACGGCACCATTGCCATCACGAGTCACGATGGTCTCGTCGGTCTCCTCCAGCACCTCGGGCACGAAGTCGAGATCGGCCACCATGTTGATCCCCCCGCAGGTGGTCATATCGAAGCCGAAATGGGAGGCCAGATCCTCCCCCTCGTCGATGTGTCCCTCTCCCTGCCACTTCTGCAGTGTGTCACCCCAGAAGTGCTCGAACAGGCCGATGCGATCCACCGGCTGCCGCCGCAGGATATTGCCGATTCTTTCAATCCCAGTCATCGCCATAACGGCCTCGCAGGTTGTGCCTCGGCTCGGTATGGTGAGCCGTCATAGTGGAGAAGTCCCGTACCTATGTAGGAAACCCGAATTCAGACCTTTCCGCAAGAAGGGGCGGCGCTCTTGTCTGCGGCCGGCCTGTCGGCTAGGCTAACTCGGTCACCACCACACCGGTCAGAAAGGCCAGCCGTGGAGTTCCGCGTGAATACCGAGATCGCCGAACAGCCAGGCGGCAGTACACAGGACACTCCCGGCATGAGCTGGGTCCGCGCGTCATGATTCAGTGGACACCGCGGGTGATCCTCGCCGATCGTCTGTTCCGGCTGCCTGTATGTGGTGGACCTGGGGAGCCGCCGACGCTGAACGCGCCCGGATTCGTGTGTGTCGATCAGCGCTGGTCCCGGCGAGATCGGGCCTGGATGTATTACCTGCAGACGCCAGCCGTGGGCGGCGACTACCCGTTGGACGTTGCCGATGACAAGGGCGCCTCGGACCACACCGACGTGGCCGTCCGCAGCCTTGATCAGCTGCGCCAGCCATTCGTCGACGCCAACACACAGTGGCCCCGGCGATGGCCCCTCGGACACACATGTTCCAGTATGCGAACGCGCCAGACCCTGCAGGCTGAACCCCTTCCACCGGCAGGGAATGAGGACACATTGCGCTGGTGGCTGGCCCAGGACGACGCCACCTTGTGGCGCCAGCTTCCCGCGGCGGAGTTCCCCAGGGCCCACTACGTCAACGTACACCAGGGCTGTCCCATATGTGGCACGGCGATCTTTGCCCATCACGGCTTCTATCCTTGGACGCGCCAGCACTTGCCGGGGGATCTGCGTTCCACCTGTCCCTCCTGCGCTGCCGTGTTCCCCAGCAACGACCTGAGGACGGACGATTTCAGTTCCGGTGACTACGTCGACGACGGCTTCGGATGGTTTGACGATGAGGATCACGTGTTTCTCTTCGCCGCCTCCAGCCACCGCGAGCTCGTCGGCCATTTCACAGGCGCCATGCGTTCCGTCACCCAGCACCTGCGCCGCCGCCCCGATGATGTCGACGCCGCCCGGATCCTCGGGCTGATGATGCTGCGCTGGTCGCTGGAAGAGGTCTACGTCGCCGCCGCCCCTCAGTTTCGCCACGGTCCCTCGCAGGAAATCGAACGCCCGTGGGATGGCGGCCCCGTCGACTGGGTGGGCATGGACGATCCCATCGCGGCTCTCTACCGCAAGGGCTCGCTCGCTTACGCCATCGACGTACCCATCGTCAGCGACGTGCTCGCCGCTGCCTACGACGCCGCCTGGCCGCTGTTGCGTCACGACGACGAGTGGATTGCCCGTGCCAGCCTCCAGGGGCTCTGTCTCGCCGATGCCGAAGGAGGCTGCCAGCTGATCGAGGAAGCCCTCTGCTGCCTGATGCAATGTGCCATCGATGGCGGTGCGTTGAGCAACAAGCCGCGCACGAGTCTGGGCGTGCTGTCGGCTTTGCGGGCCCTCGATCGCGATGACGCCACCGACGTGGTGGACTGGCTCTACGACTGCGGGCCGGATCGCCTGCGTGTCTTCGTCAGCAACAACTTCACGGTCGATGGCATGCCCCCGGAGGCCACTGGCGGTTATGACGACACACACACGCGCGGTGTCTTCGAGCTGGAGCACCAGGTCGCCGCGCTGCGAGCCCTGCAGCCTGAGGCCTACCCGGTGTCCCGCTTCCCGTCGATCACCGACGACCCGCGCCTGGAGCGTCTGGTACGCGCACCTTACGACGTCGCCATGCTGGGCCGGATCCCTTTCCACTTCGGTGATGGCGGCTCCTCCGGTGTACAGCAGTCTCTTGCCGACCGCGATCCGCTGCGCCCTCTCGACGGGCAGACCCTCGAATGGGCCGCCGCGCTGGGTTCCGCTAGTGCCCGCAGACTGCTCAGCGATCAGCCCTGGACGCCGGGGACCACCATCCACGATGGTGTCGGCTTCGCTATCCTGCGCACCGGCGAATCCCCCGAACGAGCCGCTGCCGGTATCGTCTACGGTGACGCGCCGTGGCACCGGCACCAGGACCTTCTCGACCTGCAGCTCTACGCCTTCGACCGTCCGTTCCTGTCGGCCCTGGGGTATCCGCAGTCGTGGGCCCACGTCAATTCCTGGGAGGGCAACTGGGCGACGCACAACACGGTGTGGTCCGTCGTCGATGGGGTCGAGCCGCTGGAGTTGCCCTTCGACACGCCGTGGCACTTCCTCAAGGAGATCGCCGGCCGCGGACGCCTGCTGCGAGTGCTGCGCGCGGCAGGTCTACAGATCGCCGAAGTCGAGGCGCAGCGCTGGGTCTTCGATGCCGACACCATGTGCTGGATGCAGCCGGGAGTCACGTACCGCCGGCTGTTTGCTCTCGTCGAGATGGGCGTCGACGGTGCCGATGACGAGGGGCTGATCCTGGTCGACCTGGCGCGCATCCACGGTGGTGACGAGCACTGGCGCATGTGCCGCGGCCTGGAGGGCACGCTGCAGATGGAAGGTGTCATACCACGGTCACAGTCGGGTACGCTCGCGGGAACCGCAGTCGAACGGGGTGCTCTCGAGGCCGTGTCCCACCGGGATCACCTGGGCCTGGCGTGGATGGATGACGTCAGCATCCTCGATGCCCGCGCCGGGCCCGGCGATGCGATTCGCGGTACCTGGACGAGCTGTCACGACTCGGGCGCACATCTGGACCTGCGTGTGCTGCGTACGACTCCTGGCACGACGCTGCGCTGCGCCCGAGCCACGGCGGTGATGGACACACCCGAGCGCTCGAAGTACGACTACCGCACTCTCGCCTGGCAGCGCCCCGCACCCGGTGACTCCGCCACCTGCGTGGACCTCATCTTCGAACCCCACGTGGGTGGAGCCAGCCTGGTCGACGCTCAAATCATCACCGCCGATACCGAAGAGGCCTGTGGCGTACGCCTGCAGACCTCGGATACTGAAATCACCCTCTACTGGTCACCCGGCCGTGACCCGGATGCCACGACGCACTTCGATGACGGCGCGGAACTCGCCGGCCCCCTCGCCGTGGTGGCGGCCAACCGGGTCACCGCCGTCGGCAGTTCCGCCCTGATTCGAGCCGACCGGCGCTGGACGCTGCCAACGCCCCGACAGCAGGGCACCATTGCCGCCCTCGATCGCCAGGACTGCACGATCGATGTCGAGGGATTCACCGAGGTCGCTGTGGGTGAGAGAATCGCCGTCAATGGCGACGGTCGAGGTCACACCTACCTGATCGTCATCGCCGAATCCCGTTGCGACCGCCAGCGACTAACCCTCGACATGGCCTCCGTCCACGGCCGCGCCCGTATCGCCGCCATCGATGGTGCCCGGATGGAACTCGACTTCTTCCTCATCACTCGTACAGCCACGCTGCACGGTACGCGCCTGCTGCACGAGGACAGTGGCGCCTGGCAGCCCATCGCCGCCGCCGTCAACAACGACGGCGATACAACCCGAATCGATCTCGTGGCGCCGCTGCCGGATGTGCAGGTCGGTGACTGGGTCGCCGCCGTGGACTACGTCGTCGGCGATGCTGTCAGCCTCGAGCTCACCCGGACGAACGCTATGCCATGATCGACACCAGCCCCGTACGCCGGCCCGACCAGCCCAACATCCTCTACATCCTGGCCGATGACCTCGGCTGGGGTGACATCAGCCTGCACGGGTCGCCGATCCGTACGCCGAACATCGATCGCCTCGCCGTCGAGGGGTTGGAGCTGACCCAGCACTATGTCTGTCCCATGTGTACGCCTACCCGTGCCTCCCTGCTCACCGGACGCCATCCCGGTCGTTTCGGCGCCCACGCCACGGTGCCCTCCAATGCGCCGGTTCTGCCCGACGGGTACGCGACTCTGGCAACACTTCTGCGCGATGCGGGGTACGACACCGGCCTGTTCGGCAAGTGGCACCTGGGCTCGAGCCCGCAGTTCGGTCCCAATCAGTTCGGCTTCAACACGTCCTATGGCAGCCTTGCCGGTGGCGTCGATCCCTACAATCACTTCTACAAGCGCGGCGAACATTCCGTTACCTGGCACCGGAACGGCGACCTGCTCGAGGAGCGAGGCCATGTCACCGATCTCGTCGTGCGTGAGGCATCACAGTGGATCGAGTCCCGCCAGCAGCCGTGGTTCGCCTACGTGCCGTTCACCGCCGTGCACGTGCCGGTGAAGCCCACCAGCGAATGGCTCTCCCGTTACTTCCACGAAGATTTCGACGACGATCCGGCAAAGGATCTGTCCTTCAAGAAGTACGCCGCCTACACGAGCCACATGGACTGGGGGGTGGGACAGCTGCTGGAATCACTGGAGCGTACCGGCCAGCGCGACAACACCCTCGTTGTCTTCACCTCAGATAACGGCGGCCTGGAGGATTGCCCGCTCCATGGCACGGACAGATACCCCGGCTGGCAGGAAGAATACCCCCGCCTGGGCACGAACAGACCGTACCGCGGTGTGAAAGCCCAGCTCTACGAAGGTGGCGTGCGTACGCCGGCGCTGGTCAGCTGGCGGGGCCAGATCGAAGCCGGTATCAGGATGAACGACCCGGTTCAGGTCGTCGACTGGATGCCGGCGTTCTGCGACCTGGCCGGCGCTGTTCCGCAGGAGGATCCGCACTGGGACGGTCAGGACATCAGCCCGCGGCTTCTGGGCAGTAGCCCGCCGCTCGCGTCCCGCAGCCTCTACTGGAACTTCCGCGGCGGTGTGCACCTGGCGGCGCGTGTCGGCGATTGGAAGCTGATCCGTCGCGAACCCGACTCCGGCGGTCCAGTACGAGAGCTGTTCCACATCGGTGACGATCCGCACGAAACGCAGCAGATCAGCCGTGATCATCCCGATGTCGTCGACGAGCTGCAGAGCTACATCGACGATCAACGGCAACTCGACGACAGCGCCAGACGACCTGACGCCGTCTGATGTCCGCCCCTACCTCCCGCCGCTTTCGCTTCTTCCAGTGGAACGACCTGCACGTACGCGACCGCAATGTACCCGGCCGCACAGGAGGCTACCCGGGATGCAACGAGAAGGCCGCCTGGCTCGCCGCCGTCACCCGCGGCGAGGTGGCCGACATCGAGCCGCCGGACTTCGTCGCCTCCGTGGGTGATCTCATCTGCGGGCAGATCGACGACTACGGTGACGACTTCAGGTTCTTCCAGCGCCTGGTGGGAGGTCGTCTCGTCCACGACGGTCTGGAGGTACCCGTCCTGCCCTGTGTCGGCAACCACGAGAACCGCCAGGGAGAAGGTGTAGCCGAACTCAACGCTGCCTACGACACCTGCCATGGCCCTGGCTGGCACAACTACCTCTACACCGTCGGCGGTTTCGCTTTCGTCGTCGTCGATACGAGCGGCGCCCATCGGACTGCGGATGACATCACAGCGGCGCGCTGTGCATTTGTCGAGCGCGCCGTCGAGCGTGCCGGGGACATGCCGGTCATCCTGCTCACCCACGTGCCCCTGGTCGCCATGCGTCAGGAGGAGGCGCTGATCCCGAGCTTCGGGTTCTCCAGCTGGAAGGTCGTCGACGAGTCGCTCCTCGACCTCGTCACTCGACACGCCGACCGGGTCGTCGCCGTGCTCTGCGGGCACATCCACATCACCGGCGTACGCGTCGTGGAGGGCGTCTACCACGTCATGCCCAGCGGCACCGCCGGCTACCCTGCCGACTTCGCCAGCTACGATGTCTACGAGGATCGAATCGACGTCGTCATGCACCGGGCCCCGGCGCCGCTCATCGGCGACCGGGAAGCGGGGAACATCCACGGGGCCAGACGCCACGGCATCGACTACACCGACGCCGAGCACAGCGACCACGAGAGTTATCTGTCAGGAAATCCGGGAGAGCGCAGCTTCAGCATTCCGCTGGAGGGCGCACGGAGGCCTGATGTTCAGGCGTCGTGCGCCGTGGAGGTGTTCCGCGAGGATGAGGCCGGGTATTGGCGTCGAGTCGACCTCCCGGGCGGCACGAGCCTGATGTCGTGACTGACCTCGCCGGGGTCTACACTGAATCCACGAGGTTGCCCTCCACGTGCACCGGCCGGAACAGCGTCTGGCGCTTCGCCGGCATCGCCGCCAGCAGGTCGGGATGGGGCCGCCACTTGTGCCACTTGGTGTTGACATAGTTGTAGCGGCTGAAGATGGCGGTGCGGTCCGCGAACAGCAGCGGCTGAGAGGGCTGATTCGTTGGGGTCATGATCCGTCTCCATGGGAAGGGTCTGTTTTCCGCCGTATGATAGGGCCCCGCTCGCCCTCTTGACGCGCAGATTCTCATCTTTTTCAATTAGAACCCCTGTTCGACAACCCTACTTATCGCAGTTCTGCCAGCACTCAACTGAAGGCCGGTGGCTCTTCATGTCTCAAGCAGAATCATCCGAGTACGACGTCCTCATCGTCGGCGGCGGCGGGGCCGGCCTGCGGGCGGCGATCGCGGCCTATGAAACCGACCCGACGCTGAAGATCGCCGTCGTCTCGAAGGTCTACCCCATGCGGAGCCACACCGTCTCCGCCGAGGGCGGCGCCGCAGCGGTCATCAAGCCCGACGACAGTCTCGAAGATCATTGCTACGACACGATCTCCGGTGCCGACTGGATGTGTGACCAGGACGCCGTCGAGTCCTTCGTCAACGAAGCCCCGAAGGAGCTGTTGCAGCTCGAGCACTGGGGCTGTCCGTGGAGTCGCGAAGAGGACGGCTCGGTGGCGGTCAGGCCTTTCGGCGGCATGAAGATCAAGCGCACGTGGTTCGCCTCGGACAAGACCGGCTTCCACATGCTGCACACACTCTTCCAGACCAGCCTCAAGTACGATCCCATCAAGCGTTACGACGAGTGGTTCGTCACCAAGGTCCTCATCGAGGACGGCCGTTGTCAGGGTGTGGTCGCCATCGAGCTGGCCACCGGCCGCATCGAGTCGATCCTGGCCAGATCCGTCATCATTTCCACCGGCGGCTGCGGCAAGATCTTCCCCTTCACGACCAACGCCAACATCAAGAATGGCGACGGTATGTCGCTGGCCTACCGGGCCGGTGTACCGCTGAAGGACATGGAGTTCATCCAGTATCACCCCACGGGCCTGCCTTTCACGGGGATCCTGATCACGGAAGCCTCCAGGGCGGAAGGTGGCCACCTGCTGAACAAGGACGGCTATCGCTACCTACAGGATTACGATCTCGGCAAACCCGAACCCAAGCCGGTGCTGCGCTCGATGGAGCTGGGCCCGAGGGATCGTCTGTCCCAGGCCTTCGTCAAGGAGCAGGAGAAGGGCGGCACCCTGGTGGGCGAGTACGGACACTACGTGCACCTCGATCTACGTCACCTGGGCGAAAAGGTGATCGACGCCAGGTTGCCCTTCGTCCGCGAGTTGTGCGAGAAATACGAGAACATCGATCCGGTGAAGGATCTGATCCCCGTCCGTCCCGTCGTCCACTACATGATGGGCGGGATCGATACCGACATAGATGCCGCGACGCCGTTGCCGGGGCTCTTCGCTGCCGGGGAGGCAGCCTGTGTCAGCATCAACGGAGCCAACCGGCTGGGCTCCAACTCGCTGACCGAGATTCTGGTGTTCGGCGCCCGCGCCGGAAAATCGGCTGCCGCCTTCGCCCGGGATCAGGGCGGCACCAGCACCGGTGTGCAGGCTCAGGCGCAGGATGAGCGCGAACGCCTCAACCGGCTGATGTCAGGTGAGGGAAGCGAGTCCATCGCCGGTCTGCGGAAGGAAATGCACGATACCATGGAGGAAGGCGCTGGCATCTATCGCACGCAGGACTCGCTGGCGGCTTCCGGCGAGAAGATCCGTGAATTGCAGGAGCGCGTCGCCAACGTCAACGTCAGCGATTCGAGCCACACCTTCAACACGGAACTGACGGCAGCCATCGAGCTCGCCTACATGCTCGACGGTGCGGAAGCCATCATCCAATCGGGCCTCAACCGGAAAGAGTCGCGAGGTTCCCACCAGCGATCCGACCACCCTGACCGCGACGACGAGAACTTCCTCAAGCACAGTCTCGCCTTTCGAGAGCAGAGCGGCCCGCCGCGAATCGAGTACAAACCTGTGAGCATCACGCGCTGGCCGCCCGGCGAACGCGTGTACGGACAGCAGAAGGGCTGAGCCTGCATGTCAGAAACGATCACCCTCGAAGTGCTTCGCTACCTGCCCGAAGACGGCGCCGAGCCCGCTTTTCAGTCGTACGACGTCCCCCTGCGAGCGGACTGGGTCGTGCTCGACGCCCTCAACCACATCAAGGATCACATCGACGGCACGCTGTCGTACCGGTGGTCCTGTCGCATGGGTGTGTGCGGCAGTTGTGGCATGATGCTCAACGGCAAGCCGGTCCTGACCTGCGCTGCTTTTCTCGAGTCTTTCGCCCCCGGGCCGATCCGCGTCGAGCCGATGACCCACTTCCCTGTTGTGCGCGATCTCGTCGTCGAGATCACCGACTTCGTCGACAAGCTGAAGGAGGTGAAGCCCTGGGTCATGCGGGAGCTGGAGAAGCCGCTGGAGGATGGGGAGTACCGCCAGTCCCCGGAGGAGCTGTCGGACTACAAGCAGTACACCATGTGTATCAATTGCCTGCTGTGTTACGCAGCTTGTCCTGTGTACGGCCTGGAACCGGCGTTCACCGGGCCTGCCGCCCTGGCCCTGGCACAACGGTACAACATGGACACGCGAGACGAGGGCAACCAGGAGCGCATGGACAAGCTCTCCAGCGATGAGGGGATGTGGTCCTGCACCATGGCCGGCGAGTGCTCCAAAGCCTGCCCCAAGCACGTGGATCCTGCCGGAGCGATCCAGCGCTACAAGCTCGCCGGCGCCACCGACTGGTGGAAATCTCTGATCACGCGGAAGGGCAAGTGATGGCCTACACCCTGTACCATCCGAAGTGGCACCGGGACGCCAAACCCATCTTCTGGTGGGTGAGGCGTTGGGTATACATCGGCTTCATCTTCCGCGAGCTGACGAGCGTGGCGATCGCCTACTGCGCCATCCTGCTGATGTTTCTGTATTGGGGACTTCATTCGGGACCGGAAACCTATGCCAAACTGATGAGCTGTCTCACCCATCCCCTGATGATCACCCTTAACGTATTCGCCCTGTTTGCCGTGCTCTACCACAGTATCACCTGGTTCAACCTGTCACCGAAGGCGATGGTCTTCCGCTTCGGGAAGTGGAGAGTACCGGACCTGATGGTCGCCGGTGGCAACTATGCGGGCTGGTTCGTCGTCTCGGCGGTGATCGCCTGGGCGTACGTCACAGGATGAGAGGTCGATAGTGAACAAGAGTAACGATCCCTTCTGGTGGAGTCTGTTCGGCGCCGGCGGCGCCCTGACGGCCATGGTCGTCCCCATCCTGCTGTTCCTCGCCGCGTTGGCCACGCCCCTCGGATGGATCGAGGGACCGAGTTACGAATCGGTCTCGGGCGTACTGCTACACCCGATCGCCCGACTCGGTGCCATCGGGCTGATCAGTCTGTCATTGCTCCACTGGGCGCACCGGTTTCGCTTCACCTTGTATGACGGATTGCAGCTCAAGCACCTCTTCCAGCTCATCGCCGTCATCTGCTACGGCGGCGCCCTCGCGGGAAGCCTTGTCGCCGCGTACGTGATCTGGTAACTGGGATTACGCGCCCACGTCGCGGCCCGGCTCGAGGTGCACGACGATGTCGGCGATCTCTGGCAGCTCCGTCATCAGCCAGTCTTTCACCTGGTGTCCGAGTTCGTGCGCCTGCCGCACTGACAACTCTCCGTCCACCTCCAGGTGCAGATCCAGGAAGAAGCCCATACCCGAGCGCCTGCCGACGATCCGCTCCACACCGCGGATCCGTGGGAACGCCTCCGCCAGAGCACGAACCTGCTCGACCACGTACGCCGGCGGCATGCGATTCAGCAGTTCAGAGCTCACCGCATAGATCGTCTGTGCCGCCGTGACGACCATGATCGCCCCCACGGACATCGCCGCGAGGTCGTCCACATGGCTCCAAGTTGGTCCCCCCCAACCGACGGCGCCGGCGCCCGCCAACACGCAGCAGGTGGCCGCCACGTCCCACTTGTGATTCATGGCGTCGGCCTGCAAAGCACGGCTGCTCAGCGCCACCGCCTTCCGGTTCTGGTAGCGGAACATCCCCACTTTCACCAGGATCGCCGCCAGCGCGACCACCAGGACCAGTGGACTTGGCGCTTCGTGATGTACGGGGAATCGGCGAAGCGCCTCGACGGCGATGAGCCCACCGGTGATGAGCACGCCCAGGGCGACAAGACGGGCGATCTCTTGCTCGATCCTCCCATGCCCGTACGGGTGCTCGCGATCGGCCGGCCTTTGTGCGAGGCGCAACCCGCCGATCAGCGCCAGTGACATGCCCACATCGGTCAGACTGTTGACGCCGTCCGCCAGCAGGGGGAACGATCCGCCCCACCAGCCGCTGCCGAGTTTGGCGACGCAGAGCCCGACGTTGCACACCAGCATCCACCTTGCCGCAGCAGCAGCCTCGTCGTAGCTGGTGTGTTGTGTGTCGGGCATGTGGTTTTCTGTTCAGGGCATACGCTCCAGCACGTAGTCACGCGACGCTGGAACCTGCGCCTCCTCGAGGCTGTGCAGGATCACCGAACCGTCGAAGCCGACCCGATCCAGGCACATCAGGTAGTGTCCGTAGTCCAGCACGCCCGTACCCGCCGCCTGGTGCCCGGCGTCGCCGTCCGTCTCCAGATCCTTGGCGTGGGCCATGCGGATGTCGTCGCCCAGCAGCTGGAAGGCCTCGTCCAGCACGTGACTCATGTGTGCCAGCTGCCCCGCTTGAAACAGGTTGGCGCCGTCGATGACGACCTTCAGGTGCGCCGACGCCACCTCGTCGAGCAGACGTCGGGCTTTCGACGTCGTGTTGACGACATTGTTCACCTCGGGCTCGAACACCAGCGTCACATCCGCGTCCTCGGCGATGGCGGTGGCCGCAGCCATGGAGCGCACTGCGTCGGACCAGGCATCGTCCGCGTCATTGCCTGGATGGCCCCGCCACAGGTAGCCCATGTCTCGAGTGCCGGTACACATGGTGATCAGCTGCGTGCCCAGCACGGGACAGGCTTCCGCCAGAGCTCGCAGCCGTGGCAGACCGGCCGGTCCCTCGGACGGATGGATGATGTTCCAGGTACCGGAGACGGCGACTAGCTCGATGTCGTTGACTGCCAGTGCGGCGCGCACGCGTGCACACAAATCGGCCGGCACGTGTTCCGGCATGGACTCGCCGCCCAGCGTTTCCAGGTTCAGCTGTACGGCGCCGAGTCCGCTGGCGGCGACGGCGGCGAGATTCTCCTCGATCGTGTCGCGTTCGAAGACCTTGTTGAAGATGCCCAGTTTCATGCCTGTTTCGCCCGCCACGCGCTGTCCACGTTGCCGCTCAGAATCTCGCAGCCACCGGAGCCAACCCGGCAGCGCAGCACGCTGAGGATCTCGATCCCATCTCCCACCGCCACGTCGTACAGCACACCCGCGTCGTAGGCCTGATCGTCGACGAAGCCACGGACCAGCGTCGTGTCACCGAGATCCAGCCGGCATCGTCCTGCCTCCGAGGCTGTGACGCCTTCGATCGTGTAGCACGTGTCGCGTGGAGAATCGCCGAGCACTCGGAGCTCTGTCCCGTCCAGCCTGCCGTCCGTGGGCAGATCGGCCACGGGCAGGTCGACCGCCACGTCCAGCCAGGTCGGACCGGCCTCATCACGCGCGAAGTCGTGCACGATGCCGGTGTAGCCGGCTTGGACCAGCGTCAACTCACCCTCCGGCAGACGCACCCTCGTGCCGCCTACGACGAGGATTTCGGTCGCACCGTCCTCCTCCCGCCCGATCCAGGCGAACCGTGCTGCCACTGACAGCCCGTCGCCGAGATCCACAGTCGTCTCGCCGTCATCGCTGCTCAACACCGTATCGGTGCGTCCCTCCGCCGTACACACGCGCACTGCCGCGGCTCCCTCGTGCGCCAGATCGAGACGCGCCACCGACTGTAACGTCCGTCGATCACCGCTATACGGCTCGACGACACCGACGAAAAGGCTGCGCAGATCCTGACCTTGATTGCGCTGCAGCAGGTAACGGAATTGCTTCGGATTGCCCGGCTTGTTATTCGGCGGCTCACCGTACGCTAGGCTGACATCTCCCGCGGGTGACAGTCCGTGATAGCGCAGATGGACGGCGGTGTCGCCGATGCGCGTCTGCCAGGTATCCTCCAGCTCCCAGTCCACCCACCATCCCGTAGACGGGCGGCTCTGGGTCTCGACGTTGCGCAGATAGCTGAAGCCACTGCCACGATAACTGCCGTCCGGTTCACCATCGTAGTGCTCTCCAAAGGGAATATCCGGGCCGGCGTAGGTGCCACGCTCCTGGGTCTGCAGGTCCAACCCGCCGGCGGTCACCGTACCGTCTCCGGAGTGGAAGCTGAGCACGTGGTCCTGCCCGCCGGCGACGCGGAACATGTCCACGAGATAGGACTCCGAGTCCGAGACGTCGATCCACGCCAGCGTGCGCCGGTAGTCGCTCGTCTCGGGATAGACTTCGTCGCAACCGATTTCGATGACGCTGGCACCGGCGCTCGCAGCGAACATTCGACAGCGTCCCACCCAGCTGCCGTCCTGCCCGCGCTGGTTGACCACGACGGTGTTGTGCGAAATCGTGTTGATCGTCCAGCCGGCACGCTTGGGCCACTTGCCGTCGGCATATTCCGGGTACCCCATCTCGGGCAGCAGATCCATACCACGGTAGTAGATCCCGTAGTTCAGTCGGTCGCGATGGCCGTGACCGGTGTTGCGTCCGTAGTAGATCCAGGCGGCGCGACGGCCGTCGCCGGCGCCGTGGCGCAGCATGGCCAGGCCGTAGCCGTTGAGGTTGGCGCTGGCAAGATTCAGCGGGCCGGCGCGGTCCACCACCTCGGCGATCCGGCCCTGCACGGCCTCGGGTTCGACGTCGAACACCGAGGTGTGCATCCCGTCCACCGAATCGCCGTTGAGCCGGTGCGCCAGCTGGGCCGCCCAGGTCTCGCCGAAGCGGTCGAACACTTCGATCGTCGTCTCCAGATCGACTGAGATCAACCCCGGATCACCGGCCCGGCCGGTGTCACCAATGCGCGGTGTGTAGCGGTCCAGTGCCGTCAGTCGGTGCGGCGCCCCATACATCCGTCGCAGTCGCGGGTAGTCGCGATGAAGATCGTAGTCGCGATGCTCCCGGCAGCGCTCCAGTACTGCCGCACAGCGCCGGAACAGATTCATCCAGATGAAGGAATAACTCGGTGACGCTTCGTTGCCGACGCCATCGCGATCCACTTCACCCACCAGGGTGGCCGGGATGTGACCACCGCCGACGCGGCGCGCTCCGGGCTCGAACAGCCAGTCCAGAGCCGACGGTGTCTGTTGCGGGTCATCGAGCACGGCGGCGGCGGCGGCCATCGCCGTCTGGGTCATGCCCTCGTTGCCGCGGATGCGGAAATCGCGCACCGAGGCAATGAACTGACGCAACAGTCCGTCTCGGATGTTGTCGCGGATTCTCCCCGGTGAGGTCTTGTCATTGGACAGCTGCCACCGGTGGGCTTTGGCGCTGAGGAAATCTACCAGTTCGTCATCGCCGTCCACGGCATCGAGCAACACGTCGGCGGCGCGTGACAACCCTTCCGAGATAAAGGTCTCCCAGATGCAGCCCTGCAGACGGCCTTCGCCGGAACCGCCATGCGAGTTGTACAGATCCATGTCCGAATACGGCCGCAGGTCCATATCCGGATAGACATCGGCGATCCGGTCCAGCAGCACCAGGCCCTTGTGGGCATAGCTCCCGTCACCGGTGTAGAGAAAGGCGTCGGCCAGTGATGTCACCGCCTTGGGCAACACACTCCAGGTGCAGTAGTGGCCGAAGTAGGCGACGAACCACCAGCGCTGACCCTCTTCGTCGACCCAGCCCAGACCGTCGTCGACGGCATGGCCGCGCAGGGGGTCGGTGGCGTCGGCATGCTCCTCGTTGACGAGCAGTGCGTGATCGGCGCGCTCCCGGTCGAAGACGCCCCCCGGCCCCAGGCCACTCTCATGCCAGGCATCAAAGTCGTTCTTGGGCCAGATCTGTCCGCAGGAGGGACACTCGATCTTGAAAGGTCTGTTGATATCGAGGATCCACGGGTAGTTGCCGTGCTCCTCGTAGACCCGGCGACCACAGGACGGGCAGCCGAGATCCGGGTTCACGTGGATACCACGCGGCACCTGCTGTCCGGTCACCAGAGACCACAGTTCCTCGTCCGTGCGGTCGACGAACGGCTGGCTCGCAGCCATCGCCTGGTCGGCAAGGTCCCGCGCCCACGGGTAGCGGGACACATTCTCACGGGCCTGCTCCACCTCTTGCCTGCTGCGTAGGATCACGCGATTGCCTCCCGTCGGTACGTCTGGAAACCCTATATTGGCCGGCCACAAGAAAAGACTACCAGCTGCTCCGGTCGATTGACGCGCCGGGCGCTCAGGAGGATGCCAGCATGCGTGTAGTTGCCGTGGGTTGTGAATACAGTGGCGTGAGCACCCTGATCAAGGGACTCGACGACTGGGGCAGGGAACGGGGTTTCCAGCACCACCTGGACGACCACTTCACCATCCCCGACGCCTACCATCTCAGCGACGAGGAGCAGGGGGCCATGCTCGACATGCTGCCTGCCATCAAGGAGCGCTTTCAACGGTTTCAGCTCGTCTACCACGTGCGCCTGCTGCACCGCTACCGCCATATCCTGCTCGGCGGCTTCCACATCGAAGAGGCCATCTACGGCCCACGCTTCTACTACCCGGACAAGGCGCAGCCGGTGCGCGAATACGAACCGGACATGCCCGATAACACGATGCTCGTCCACCTGCATGCCCAACCGAACGTGATCCTCGAGCGTATGGAGGTCTCACCCCACCCGCATCAGCTGGTGCCCGCGGACGACGTGTCCGATATCCTGGAAGCCTTCGCCGTGGAAGTAAGACAGAGCTGGATCCGTCGGAAGGTCACGATCGACACCTCCGATATGACGCCGGAGGGACTGCTGGACGAGTTCCTGCTGAAGTCGATCCCTCATCTGGACGCCGAGGACTCCGGGATTCGGACGTTGACGGGGTAGCCGGGGATACGCCTTCGCGTTCACACCAGCGCAAGTCGGCTGGTTCGAGGCGTTCGTTCGTGAGCGGTCAGGTGGCCGACCGGATCAGCTCCGGGAGTGCGGCCAGGCGCGCCGGGTCAGCATCGACGGGGACACGGTCAGCCACTCCCAGGATGGCTCCGGCAACACCGGCCGCTTCCTGCGCGGCACCGGCGACGGTAGCTTCGAAATCATCCTCCCCCGTCGTGGCCAGCAGGGCGTCCTGGGGAATGCCGCCCCACAGAGCCAGGCCCGCTCCAGCCACGTGGCGGGCGTCGGCCAGGGCGGCGTCGCTCTGAGGAGGACCACAGACACCCTCCATGCCCGCCACGCCCGCCGCTGCGGCGGGGGCCAGAAGGTCGCGCACGGGTCCACCGGCATGGACGACGAGGGGCAGCGGGTTGAGGGCCTCGCAGGTGCGCCGGTAGCTGTCGGACATGTATTGTTCGAAGAGAGAGGGAGCCAGGAACTGGCGGTCCAGATTGTCCTGGGAGTAGGCAACATCGGCCGTCAGGTCGGCGAGCTCTGGCACGAAGGCGGCCAGCTTCTCCTCGAGCACGGCCACGATCTCATCGACCTCGGGATAGCCCATCATAAGAATCACGGGCCCCTCGGTGAGCCCCACCAGGTCATAGAGCAGATCCGAGAACGGCCGGACGGGGATCTCCATGGCGGCTACGGCCGCATCGCTCGCCTTCAGGTCGGCCAGGTGGGTGACGGCGTCAGCGTCGGTCGCATAGGTACGCGCCTGAGCGATCTGCAGCGCTGCCTTCAGGTCCTGCTCCGTCTTCAC
>PBSR01000072.1 GCA_002726335.1 Gemmatimonadaceae bacterium | reverse complement strand
CTGGATGCCGAGTCGCAGCCACCAGACATTGAGATGTGACAATCCGTGGATGGCCTTGGAGCAGAAGGGCGCCCCGTTGTCGGTGCGGATGACGGACAGTCCCATCTGTGACCAGAAGCTGCGCGAGGTACGGTCGTACATGACCATGTTGTTGTTGAAGAGGCCGCCGGTATTGCCGAAGGTTTCGCCCCCTTCGAAAGCGATCCCCGATGCTGTGAGGGGACAGTAGGTCACGATCAGCTCCCGATCACCTACGGTGTGATTCACGATCTCGTGAAAGTTGAGGATCTGCACGGGGTAGGCACGGGCGTCGCCGTCGACCTCGACACCGACGACGATATCGGCGTCCCTGAGACCCGAATCCTCAGCTGGTTCGAACAGGGCCCAGCCGAAGCCGGCAAAGGGGTCGTCGAGGGGTGGGATCGCATCGATGGGGACGTCGGGCACGAAACCGGACTCGATGGGCTGGAAGGCGCTTTCGGCGTATTCACCCGAGCCGTCCTGCTGCCCCCAGACATCGGTGTTCGGCCAGAACGAACTCCAGGCAAACCAGTAGGCGCTGTAGGCGGGCAGCTGCTGCAGCTGCGCGCCGGCCAACGGCCCGTCGATGGCCAGACCGGTGAGAGTCCACACCGAGCCGGTCTCCTCATCGCGGAAGGTGGTGCGGTCGTTGCCGGATACGACGACGTCATCCCTGCTGGCGTTGCCGCCATCGCCTCCCGATTCCACCGGCGCGTCCACCGGTGCCAGCAGGCTCGCCGTGCCGCCGCCGGCGACAACCGGGTCATCACCATCGCCGCCACAGGCGGCAAGCAGCACAACGAAAAGGGGGACCGGGATGCGGCTCATATGCTGAAGCTGCGATCCCGCCCCCCCGGACTCCGTGAGATTTTCCCGTGGATGGCCTGCGGCTGTCGGTGCGGTTCAGCCTCCGGTGGCTGGCGCCGTGTCTTCCCCACGGCCTTGCAGCATGAGCGCCAGACCTTCGATGGTCAGCCAGACCTGCAGCACCAGGGCGATGCAGCCGATGACGAGGCTGGGGAGGTTGCCGCTGTCATAGAGGCTGCCCAGCGTGTGCGTCAGGGCCCACGAGGTGAACACGAGGATGATCAGCGACGGCAGCAGTGTGACCACGTAGTTGCGCCCTTGCTGCTTGAGCCAGTAGCTGACGACGATCAGGGCGAGGCCGGCCAGCAGCTGGTTCATGCTGCCAAACAGCGGCCACAGCAGCAGCGCCCCCTTGCCGCCGGCACCGTTGTAGAACGCCAGGCCCGCAGCCGTCACCACGGCGAGCAGTGTCGCCGGGTGTCGCCGTCCCAGAGCCTCGGTCCTGAGGTCAGCTGCCAGCTCGCTGATGACGTAGCGTTGCAGGCGCGTGGCCGTGTCGAGGGTAGTGCCGGCGAAAGAGGCGACGAAGACACCCATCAGTACGATGGCGATCTCCTGGGGCATACCCAGGGAAGAGATCATGTTGGCGGCACCGACGACGAAGGCGGCCACCTTCGACGCCAGGCCGCTGGAGGCCATCCAGGAGCCGTAGTGGGTGGCAAAAGCTGCCGAGCCGGTGAGTACCTCTCCGTCAGCCGTGGTGTAAGCCATGGCCAGCCCGCCGCCACAGGCGATGAGGACGATCGTCGCCAGAAAACCCTCCGTCAGCATCGAGCCATAGCCGACGAAACGTGCGTCCGGTTCCGTCTCCACCTGTTTGGAGGACGTACCGCTGGAAACCAGGCAGTGGAAGCCACTGATGGCGCCGCAGGCGATGGTGATGAAGAGGAAGGGCATCCACGGCGGTGCACCGTCGGGAGACAGGTTGAAGGCGGGAGCCACCATGGTCGGAGCGGCGACGAAGACGCCGAGCACGAGCAAGGCCATGGCCACCATCAACTGCCAGGCGTTGATGAAGTCACGGGGTTGCAGCAGTGTTGTCACGGACAGAGTCGAGGCGATGTAGGCGTAGACGAGGAGCAGGATCGTCCACACACCTGTGGCCGGAATACCGGCGATTTCCGGCATCGGCAGGGGCACATTGTAGCCGAGGGCGATGCTGCCGTACATGGCGGCGACGGCGACGGCGGTGACCTTCGTCAGGTTGACGTTGCCCTTCAGGATCACCCGCCCCATGACGATGGCGATGGGGATCTGCAGCCACACCGGCAACACCGCAGCAGGATACATGTGAAAGATGACGGCGATGACGAGGCCGAAGATGGCGATGACGATGAGCAGGGCGAGGAAGACGATGATGAAGAACATGATCTTCATACGTCGATTCATCACCATGCCGGTAATCTCCGCCATGGTGTGGCCCTTGTGCCGCAGTGAGATCACCAGGGCGCCGAAGTCGTGGACCGCGCCCATGAAGATGGAGCCGATGAAGATCCACAGCAGCGCTGGCACCCAACCCCAGATGATGCCGATGGCGGGGCCGACGATGGGGCCGGTCCCGGCGATGGAGGTGAAGTGGTGGCCGAAGATGACCTGCTTTTTCGTCGGCACGTAGTCGACGCCGTCAGCCAGTTCGTGGGACGGGGTCCGGTTGCCGGCGTCGAGGCCGAATACCTTCTGACTCAGATAGCGCCCGTACGTGTTGTAGGCGACGAGGTAGCCGATGAAGGCGACGACGACGATGAGGATACTTTCCATGGCTGCAATGATCTCCAAGGGAAACGCGGGGCACCGAGCCGACGACAGCGTCAACCGTCGCACGACAAGCTGGACAACGGCTGTAACATGGAAGCCCGGTGCGTATGCGGCAAGCACGGCAGCTTCAGGCGGTGGCCGGTTGCCTCCACAGTGACAGGCCGCAGCCAAAGACGTGCACGACGACCCCCGCAAAGACGCCGGCGGCGAAAAGGTCGACGCCAACCGTGGTAAACCCGATGATCTTTACGGCCAACCCCACGATGGCGGCGAGGACGGTGATGGCGAGAACGCGACGCTCAGCGCCCTGAGCGATCAGTCCGGCGGCGAAGAACACACCGAGACTGTGAATCGGCAGCAGCCAGCAAAACACGCGATACAGCGGGATCGACGGCTCGAAGTTGGCGCCCACGAGCAGCACCAGTACCGGCTCGCCGACGACGAGCAGGCCCGCCGATGTGGCGATGGTACCAGCCGCCAGAGCCGCAGCTACTCGCAACAGGATGCGGTGCGCCGCCGCATGACCAAGATCGCGGGCGGCGGCGACCAACGCCGGGATCGCGGCCGAGGCGACGACGTAGGGTAGAAAGAACAGGCCCTCGACCCACTTGAAGGCGAGACCGTAGCGGGTGAGTAGTCCTGGCTCACCGCCCATCCACTCCAGCAGCGACGGGTCGACGCGAAACAGCAGTTGGCTGCAGGAGAACAGCAGCATGAAGGGCCATAGCTGGCGGGCCAGATCACGCCAGATCGACAGCCAGCGTGCCGGCACGGTGAGCAGGCGCACGCCAAGAGCGCTGCTGCCAACGACGAGGGGCAACACATACCCCACCGTGGCCAGCGTGATGACGACAGCGAGGCGCGCGAGGGTGGGTTCGGGCTGCACGTAGAGCCACAGACCGCCGACGCCAACGGCAGCCGACAGCACACGAGCGGCGGCGGGCGCGGCGATGCGACCCCGACCGATACAGACAGCTCCCAGCAGTGTGGATGCGGCGCGGGCCAGGGCGCAGCCGCTGAAAACAGCCAGGGGCAGGCTGTAGAAGCCGGCTACGAGGCCTGTCACGGCGAGGATGGTCAGCAGGGACGAGGCGAACAGGCCGGGCAGCTTGGCGCGCAGAGCATCGAAGCGGGCCACCGACTCGCGATTCACCATGTGCTGGCCGCCCCAGTGCACACCTACCTCGAACCAACTGGCCAGGCTCAACGCGTAGAAATAGGGATCCAGCTGCAGCGCTTCGAACCAGCGCCCCATGAGGATGACCTCGATGGCCATGCCACCGTTGTAGATGGCCTGGCTGCCGACGAGGATCAGCGTGGATGTAGCGAGGCGACGGGACATCAGATCAGCGTGGCCGGGCGTCAGCCGCCGATCAGCTCGATCTGAAAGACCCAGGGCCAGAGCTTGCCGGTGACGAAGATGCGCTTCGTCGCCGGGTCGTAGGCAATGCCGTTGAGTACGTCGGTCTGCTGCCGTTCGCTGGAGGTGAGCAGGCCGCGAAGATCGACCCAGCCCACGACGAGACCATCCATCGGGTTGATGCGGGCGACGATGTCGGTGGTGAAGAGATTGGCCCAGATCTCACCCTCTATCCATTCCAACTCGTTGAGGCGCCGTACGGGCTGGTCCTTGTGCTGTACAACGACACGACCGGTTTCGGCGAAGGTTTCCGGGTCCCGGATGGTGAGGTCCGAGCTGCCGTCGCTCATCCACAGGCGCTCACCGTCGTGGGTCAGGCCCCATCCCGTCGTGTCCTGTGCGGCATAGGCGAACTGGCGGGTTCGCACCAGGCCTTCGTCGTCGTAGACGAAGCCCACCCTCGACTTCCAGGTCAGCTGGTAGATAAGACCGTCGAGGAGGGTGATGCCCTCACCGAAGAACCTCTCGTCGAGGGTGACCTGCTCCAGCACCTCGCCCGTTTCGATGGCGACCCGCCGAAGAGAGGACAGGAGATTCCGCGAGCCCAGTCGAGTACCACCGCCCGTGCCTTCCAGAAAATGACCGTCGGCGAAGACGAGGCCCTGAGTGTAGGCGTCGGTGTCATGAGGGAAGACGTTGACGATACGGTACGACCAGGTGGGCACTTCCCCGGGCGGCAGGGCAGGCTCGGCATCAGGTTCGCGGGTGCCATTGGCAGGGTCCGACCCGTTGCAGGCCAGGACCGCCAGCAACGTCCCGAGGATGAGGGCGTGTCGGCTCATGCTTTGAATGTAACGTCCTTTGGCCTTGTTTTCCCGCCTATGAAAGAAAGCATCGACTGGAGCCAGGTGGCCGGAGAGGTCACCGGCTACCTGCAGGACCTGATCCGCATCGATACGACGAACCCGCCAGGCAACGAGACGTTGGCGGCAGAGTACATCGCCGGCGTGCTCGAAAAGGAAGGATATACACCGACGCTGACCGAGTCGGCACCGGGACGAGGCAACGTGACCACCCGTCTGTCGGGTGGTACAGAGGATCCGCTGCTGCTGCTGGGGCACACGGATGTGGTGGCCGTTGATGTCGCTCACTGGACCCACCCGCCCTTTTCCGGCGATCTGGTGGACGGGTACGTCTGGGGGCGCGGCGCCCTCGACATGAAGAATATGGTCGCCGCCGAACTGATGGTCATGCTGCTGTTGAAACGACACGGGGTCCGGCCCCATCGGGACGTCATGTTCGCCGCCACGGCGGATGAAGAGGCGGGCAAAGGTAACCACGGTCCCGGCTGGCTGCTGGATCATCATCCCGAACAGATCGAGGCCCCCGTCATCCTCACCGAAGGCGGCGGCCACGACGTCGTCATCGGCGGGCAGCGCTTCATCACCTGCCAGGTGGGACAGAAGGGGATCTGCAGGATGAGGGTGACCGCCCGGGGACTTCCCGGTCACGGCTCGGTCCCTCACGGTGACAACGCGGTGCTCGCGCTGTGTACGGCTCTGGCGCCGTTGCGGACCATCGATCTGCCCCTGCACCCGTCGCCGACGATGCAGGCTTTTCTCGAGGGGGTCGCCACTGGCCAGCCACAGGCGCTTGCCGATGGTCTTCGCGCCGTTCTCGATCCGGCTCACAGCGACACCGCTCTGATGCGGCTGCCAATCGACGAGGACACACGAGCCCGGTGGCGTTCGCTGCTGCGCAACACGGCGTCGGTGACGATGCTGGAAGCTGGCCGATCGATCAACGTCATCCCTTCCGAGGCGACGGCGTGGATCGACGGTCGTCTGGCGCCGGGCGCCACGAAGGATAGTTTCCTCGCCGAACTTCGGACCGTCATGGGTGCCGATCTGGAATTCCAGGTCGATCAGTACAGTCCCCCTCTGGAGGCCGAGGCTGAAGGCGGGCTCTACGACACCATCGTTGATGTCATGTCACGGCACGACCCCGAAGCCCCGGTTGTGCCCAGCCTGTCCACGGGCGGTACCGACGCCAAGCATATTGTACCTCGCCGACCCGGGACTCAGGTCTACGGCTTCATGCCGTACCGCCAGCAGCCCGGGCTCGAAGAGATGCAACTGATTCACGGCCACGACGAGCGCACCTCGGTGGCCGAACTGCTGTCAGCCACACGCATACTGTTTGAAGTCGTTCTGCAGTACACCCATCATAGCGGGAAGTGACAATGAGCGAATGGTTCGAAGACGGCACGACGATGCTGTTCATCGGTGACAGCATCACCGACTGCGGGCGCCGCGGGGCAGAAGCCCCACTGGGCGCAGGTTACGTGCGGACTTTCACCGAACTGGTGACCTCGCGCTGGCCGGAGCGCGACGTTCGCTGGATCAACAAGGGCATTGGTGGCAACAAGGTCTCCGACCTGCGCGAGCGCTGGCGCGACGACGTGCTGTTTCACAAGCCGGACCGACTGTCCGTCAAGATCGGCATCAACGATCTGCATTCCTCTCTGCGTGGCGCCGAGGGTGGCGTCGACCCCGTTCTCTTCGAGAAGCTCTACGATGAGATTCTCGACATGACGCACGCGGAGCTGGGCTGCCCGGTGGTGCTCCTGTCGCCGTTCTACATCTCCAACGACACGTCGGGACAGACCTTCCGCAGCAGCGTGCTCGAGTTGCTGCCACAGTACATCGAGGCCGTGTCGCGCATGAGCGACAAGTACGACACGCTGATGGTGCCGCTGCACGATGTCTTCCAGGAGCAGCTCGCCCATCGCGAAGCGGACACGTTCTGCCCGGAACCGGTGCATCCGAATCACACCGGACATACGATCATCGCCGAGAACCTGCTGGAGGTGCTCACCGAAGCCGGGTGACAGTACTATGCCGACTCTGAGCGATGCGCAGGTCGCCACCTACCACCGGGACGGATCGGTGCTGAAGGAACGGACGTAGGAGCGTCTGAAGCCGCCCCGTGCGCGTCTGCGTAACACTCCTCGTCCTCTCTCTGTCCGCGGCAGCCGCCGCTGTCGAGGTGCAGGTGGATCGTTTCTTCGTCCCCGGCGATCCTAGCAATGCCACGACCCGTCGCCTCATCGACCTGATGAAGGAGAATCAGGACCTCGACATCGTCGAGTGGACGAGCCTGTCTCTTCCCGGCGCCTCGAGCAGGGCGCCCCTGATGATGTCCATTGCCGGTCGTACTGCACCCGACATCCTCGGCTCGTGGTTCCACATCATCCGCACCGATGTCGACCAGGGCTTTCTACATCCCCTGAACGAGTGGATCGGAGACGACGATAACGGCAACGGCCGTATCGATGACACCGAGGTCCGCTGGGAACCGTGGAAACAGGTTCCACCTTTGCTGCGTCAGGTGGCTACGACCGACGGCAGAATCTACGGGCTGCCCAATGCGAATCGCGTCTATGTGGGCGTCGTATTCCGCAAAGATCTGGTCCGCGCTGCCGGTCTCGATCCAAACCACCCCCCGGAGACCTGGGAGGAGTTCTACGACTGGAGTTTCGCCCTCACCGACCCGCACAAAGAGGTGGCAGGCGCGGTGATCGCACGGGGGCAGCGGGCGATTGTGCTGCTCTACCACGGCTTCATGTGGCTGCCGTGGATGCAGACCACAGGGGGCGACCCGATCATCCAGATCCGCACAAGCCCGACGACCGGCGCCGAGCACGTGTTCCCCATGCAGGAGACGGCCTTCGTCACCGCAGAGGGGGAGGATCTGGCGTCGGCGGCGCCCACATGGCGGTGCAATTTCGCTTCACCCGACGGTATACGTGCGGCCAGACTGTTCCACGATCTGATGTGGCGGAAGTGGATGCTGCATCCGGTCACGGGCGAACCCATCACCCTGACGTCTGACGAGATCACCCGTGGTTACGTCGATCTACAGGGCCGGCGGATCGCCATCAAGCCGGAGGAGGTGATCACCGGCGTCGCCCGCGCCGAGACGGCTCAGTTGGGAACAGGTATATGGGAACTGCTGGGCCGCGGCGAGGTCGCCATGGCCACCTGGTTCGTCCAGGACCTCAACAGCGTCGGCGCTTCGGCAGGTATCGACCCCGACCTGCTCGGCTGGTTCCCGTTTCCGGCGGCCCCCGGGCCGAAGGGCCGCCGTGTCGTCCAGTTCCAGCAGCACTATGTCGTGATGAGCGAAGGTGTGGGGCGGCGACCCAAAGCGGAGCGCGACGAAGTCTGGAAGGTCCTGCAGGCCGTGACCGACCAGAAGACCGCCGATGGCCTCGTCCGCCAACGGGTCCTCATCGGACTGGCGAACTTCGTCAACCCCCAGGATCTGCAGCGCCTCGGGTTCGACGACTATCTGCGCGACGTGCCGCAGTCGATCCGTCGCAACTACGCCGAGATCGAAGATGGCACCGTGGCGACCTTCACCGAACCCTTCATGGGGTTCTGGGGATCGACGAACAACAAGCTCGGCCGTGCCGTCATCAGCCAGATCATCGCCGACAGTGGCGAGAACTTCGACTATGAATCCGCCCTCAAGCAGGTCGAACGTGCCGCCAACAGCGGTCTCATGTTCGCCCACAGCGACGAGGAGCTGGCCCGCTGGCGCCCCTGGGCGAGAGGGTTATTCGTCCTGGTCATCGGGGCCATGGCAGGTCTCGTCGTGCTCCTGGTCCGCTCATGGACCGGCGGTGATCGTCGAGAGTCGCGCGCCGGATCGTTGCAGTTGACGCCGTGGTTGATCGCTGCCCCCGCTCTCATCCTCATCGGTCTGTGGAGTTACTACCCCCTGCTGAAGGGGATGGTGATGGCCTTCCAGGACTACAAGGTCGTCGGTGACCGCCCTTTCATCGGCCTCGACAACTTCATCTCGCTGGCCCTCGATCAGAGCTTCTGGATCAGTCTGTGGCGTACGGTGGAGTTCGTCTTCCTCAACGTCGCCCTCGGCTTCACGGCGCCGATTCTGCTGGCTCTGCTGCTGTCGGAGGTCCCTCGTGGCAAGGTCTTCTTCCGCACGCTCTTCTTCCTGCTGCAGCTGTTCGCCTGGCTGCCTCTGGTGGACTTCGAGTCGCAGACCTGGCTGCTCGATCCGAAGCTGGCCATGATCTGCTGTGTGATTCCCACCGTATGGGCGAGTATGGGCATGGCCAGCCTCATCTACCTGGCGGCTCTCAAGGGGGTACCCGACGAACTGTACGAGGCTGCCGAGGTCGACGGCGCCGGCATCTGGACCAAGCTGAGGCGGATCACTCTGCCGACACTGCTGCCCCTGATCATCATCAACTTCGTCGGGGTCTTCATCGCCACCTTTCAGAACATGGGGAACATCTTCCTCATGACCTTCGGTGGTCCCGGCGACGCCACCATGGTCCTGGCCCTGCGCATCTGGATCGAAGCATACAACAACCTGCGCTTTTCCATGGCTACGACGATGGCCTGGGTTCTGGGCTCGCTGTTGATCGGCTTCACCTACGTGCAGATCCAGTTTCTCAAGCGCGTCGAATTCCGCAAGGCGAACTGGGACTGATGCCAATCCTCCCCAGAGTTGGCGGCTCGTCCTGGCAGGTCCGCGGTGCTGTGTGGACCTGCTATGCCGTGCTCTGTGTTCTCGGCGTGACGATGGTGACCCCTTTCCTCGTCACCGTTTCCGCCTCGTTGTCGAATGACTTCGACTACGAGAAGTACCATCCCGTGCCGCGATACCTGTACTCCCGCACGGAGCGTTTCGGCAAAGGGCTCGTTCAGTACTTCAACACGTACACGAACTGGGCGCAGCAGATGCGGGCCCGGTTCGACGTCCCCGAGGACTGGCTGGGCTGGCGCCGGATCGGCCGCGACACCGACCGTATGGACGACCTGGCGGCTCGCTTCCTGCCCGACCCGATACCCGAGACGTGGCGTCGCCAGGCGGCGGACTACTCCGACTTCGTCGACGCCTATCCCCTCGAGGACATGGTCGGTCCCGTCGACAACTCGGATGCCGCGGGCTTCCTCGCCCGCCGCTACAGCGATCTGTGGACGGCACAGCATCCCGGCGAACCCGGTGGACCTCACGCTCTAGGGCTGCTGAGCCAGGCTTGGGACGTGCCGTACCGCAGTTTCTTCGCCCTTTCCTTCCAACGGGAGGTCCGTCTGCCACTGCACCAGCAGTCCTTCCATTTTCCACAGGATGAAAAGTTCACCGACTACCTGCGGGTCCTGGAAGCGCAACGGGCTCACGCCTTTTCCCAGGGCGTACGGGCGAAGTGGGAGACTTTTCTTGGAGACCAGGCAGGATGGGCGAGTGACGGGCCGGTGCCGTTTCCCGTGGTCACTGCCAGCCCACCTGCACGACGTGAACTGTGGCAACGTTTCAAGCGCGAGCAGGCACCGGCAGCTCCCGTGGTGCCCTTCGCCATGCGCGTCGTCTGGCGAGATTATCTGCAGGGAGAAGAGGTGCGTGCCCGGCTGGGGTTGCAGGGGAGTGAGCGTTTCAACGCGGGGATCTACAACCGTCTTGCGCGAACCAGCTATGCGAGTCTCCGGGACACTCCCTTTCCGCTGACGGGAGACGAACCCGCAGGCATTGCCGACCTGTGGCGGCGTTTTGTGGAAAGCCGCTTCCCCCTGCGGCTGACGTCAATCGTCGTAACGCCGGAGCTGACCGGTCGCTATCACGATCTGCTGCGGGGTCGATTCCGCAATCTGGAGTACGCGAACCGAATCCTCGGTACGATGGCAACGGCGTGGAGCGATTTTGAGCTGACGCCTCTGGCCCCCCGGCGCGCGATGGCCGATGATCCGCAACTGGCGATCTGGTACGACTTCGTCAAAGGGCTGGATGCCAACCGGAGAGTCCTGACTTCGTCGGAGCATCGATACCAGGGATTCCTTCTGCAGCGTTACGGTTCGCTGAGACAGATCAACGAGGTCTACGGATGGAGTCTGTCACGTCTCGAGGAGGCCTTTCCACCTTTCGATGTCGCCTACGCCGTGACCTTCGCCCAGAACGAGACCGGTTTCGTTCTGGGACCCCTCGTGCGCAACTACTCGCTCATCATCGAGTACCTGCTCCATCGCGGCCGGGCCCTGCCCGTCACCCTCCTGCTGGTGGTCCTGGCCGTACTGTCGACATTGACGATCAATCCCATGGCCGCCTATGCCCTGTCCCGTTTCCACCTGCGCGGTACCGAGAAGGTGATTCTCTATATCCTGGCGCCCATGGCCTTTCCCGCCATGGTCAGCGCCATCCCCGCGTACCTGCTGATGCGGGATCTGGGCATGCTCAACACCTTTCTCGCCCTCATCCTGCCGGGCGCCGCCAACGGCATGGCGATCTTCATCCTCAAGGGGTTCTTCGACAGCCTGCCGAAAGAACTCTACGAGGCGGCGACGATCGACGGGGCTCCCGAATGGCAGATCTTCCTGCGGGTGACGATGCCGATGATGAAGCCGATCCTGGCGATCAACAGTCTCAACGCCTTCCTCTTCGCCTACACCAGCTGGGAATGGGCTCTCATCGTCTGTCAGGACCAGAGTATGTGGACCCTCTCTGTCTGGCTCTATCAGGCGAACATCTGGTGGGCGGCCAAGCCGTGGATCGTCATGGCCGGGTTTGTCGTCGCCTCGATTCCCACCCTGCTGGTGTTCCTGTTCTGCCAGAAGATCATCCTGCGGGGTATCATCATTCCTTCGATGAAGTAGGGCGATCAGCTCTTGATCTCAAAGATCGCCTCGATTTCAACAGCAACTCCCGTCGGCAGCTGGGCAAACCCGATGGCCGAGCGCGCATGATGACCGTCGTCGCCCTCGAAGATCTTGTGCAGCAGATCCGAGGCGCCGTTGATGACGAGGTGCTGCTCGATGAAATCGAGAGTCGAGTTCACGCACCCGAGCAGCTTGACGACACGCAGCCCGTCCAGGGAGCCGACCTCCTGATGTACGGACTTGAGGATGTTCTCAGCGACCTCCTTCGCCGCCTCGTAGCCCTGCTCCACCGTCACATCCTGGCCGAGCTTGCCCTTCTGGGTGGAGGTGTGACCCGAGGTGATGATGACGTTGCCCGTGCGGGCCGCCATGTTCAGGTAGGCCTTCTCGGCATCGTCGGGAAATTTGAGGCCCAACTCCAGAGCCTTTGCTTCAGCGCCCATCGATCTGTCTCCATGTCGGGTTGAGAGTTGATGGCTGACCAACAGACAAGGTCCGAACCCGGGGCCGTGCAGGCAACCGAGTCATTCTTGCCGCCCTGTGAAGGCGATCCTACCTTGCAGCCACAACTTCCAAACCGGGCCCGAGGAGCGATTACTTCGACATGAGTGCGGCACACGACTACTACGACAAGACAACAGCGTTGCTGGCCAGAGTTCGAGAGACACAGATGAAGGCGGTGGCAGAAGCCGCGCAGATCTGCACGAACAGCATTTCGCAGGGCGGCCTCGTCTTCCTCTTCGGTGCCGGCCATTCCCGAATGATGTGTGAGGAGATGACACCGCGTCAGGGTGGCTTCGTGGGTTTTTTCGCTCTCGTGGAACTGGCCGTGTCGACCCATGCTTCGATCGTCGGCACCAACAGCCTGCGCGGACCGCTGCATCTGGAGAAGTACGACGGCTATGCGGAGCAGATCCTGAAGTCATTCAAGTTCGGTCCGCATGATGCGATGCTGCTGATCTCCACCAGCGGCATCAGGCCTCTCATCGTCGAGATGGCCATGGGGGCGAAGGAGCGGGGCATGCCCGTCATCGCCATGACAGCTCGCGAACACGGGGAGAATTCACCTCCCGGTCACTCCTCCGGCAAGAAGCTGATCGACCTGGCAGACGTCATCCTGGACAACCATGCCCCACGCGGAGACTGTGTCATGGAGCTGGAGGGACTCGACTGGCGCACCGGACCGGTGTCGACCCTCACCGGGGCTATGCTCATCAACATGCTTCGCTGTGAGGTCGCCGAACGGTTGCTGGCCATGGGAATCAAGCCGGAAGTTCTGCCCAGTCATCAGATTCTCGGAGACGCCAGCGCTGACGAGCAGCTCGAACGGTTCTACGAAGGCTACCGCAAGAGCCTCGCTCATCTCTATGCCTGAGAGCCTGCTCGCCGGTCGGGTCCTGCTGATCACGGGCTCCACCGGAATCGCCGCGGCGACGGCGGTCAAGGCGGTGGCCGATGGCGCCAGGGTTTTCGTCTGTTCCCGAACCGAGAGTCACTGCGCCGCCCTGGTAGAGGAGCTGGGCGCGGATGCCGCCGGCTACAGAGTGGCAGACCTGGTGGAGGATGATGCGGCGGCAGCGGTGGTCGAGGACTGCCGCGTTCGCTTCGGCCGGATCGATGCTCTGTTCAACGTGGCCGGGATCAGCGGCAGGCGGTTCGGTGACGGACCCCTGCATGAGTGCACTCCGGAGGGCTGGGACACGACCATGGCGGTCAACGTCCGCACCCAGTACCTGATGAGCCGGGCGGCGCTGCCCGTCATGCTGCAGCAGGCGCCGGGTGGTGACGGGATGCGGGGATCGGTGCTCAACATGGCAAGCGTACTGGCCTTTTCACCGGAGGCCACTCACTTCGCCTCCCATGCGTACGCCGCGAGCAAGGGGGCCATCGTCGGCATGACGAGAGCCATGGCAGCGTACTATGCTCCCGAGAAGATCCGTGTGAACGCCATCGCACCGGCCCTCGTACGCACGCCCATGAGCGAGCGAGCTCAACTAAATGATGAAATCATGGACTACATGAAGGGCAAGCAGCCCCTGGTGGAAGGTATGCAGGAGGCTGACGAGGTCGCCGACGCCGCGGTCTTCCTGATGAGCCCCCGTTCCCGCAGCATGACGGGTGACGTGATGACCGTGGACGCGGGTTGGTGCGTGAGTGAAGGGCACTCGCCGGAGAGATAGGCACATATGGATTATGTGGTAGGACTCGATGGCGGCGGCACCCGCCTGAAGACCGGCGCGGTTACCCGAGGGGGGCGGATCCTCGCCCCCGGACTTCTGCCGACGGGATTCAACATGGCGCCGGCAAAAATGCTGGCAGCCTTCAAGTCAGAGATCCGTCGTATCACCCGGGAGGTCGGCGCCAAGCCTCTGGGTGTCGGCATGGGCTTTCCCGGTGCGGTTCATCCCGACAAGGGGGTCGTCTTCCTGCCAGGCAAGATCAAGGGTATGGAGGGGTATCCCATCGTGGCGAAACTCAAAAAGGCCACCGGTCTTCCCGTGGTCGCCGACAACGACGGGCGGCTGTCCATCTATGCTGAGTCCTACTTTGGTCTGGCGCGCGAGCACAAGTGGGCTGTGACGATGACCATCGGAACAGGCGTCGGGTCAGGCGTGCTCCTCGACGGACACATTCTGCGCGATCCCCATCTGCAGTTCGGCACACAGATGAGCCACATCGTGCTCGACGGTTCCGGCGGGCGCCTGTGTATCACCGGCGCCCGGGGAACGGCGGAGATGAACTGCTCGGCGACATCGCTGGCCATGAACGTGCGCGACGGGCTGCAGCGCGGAATTCCCTCGGCACTCAGCGAGGAGTATTTCGCGGACCCGGCTTCGGTGGATTTCGAAGCGGTGATCAAAGCGGTGGCACGCAAGGACAGGCTGGCGTGTGACGAGCTCGAGCACTGGCGGACCAACCTGGGGTGGCTGCTGGTCAGTGCCGTACATGTGTACGCCCCGCAGATCATCATTCTGAGCGGCGGGGCGACGAACGCGGCCAAGCACTTTCTGAAACCCTTGTCCGAGCAGGTCAACTCCCACTTGTTCCGCTACCCGGTGGGCGAACCCGTTCCCATCGTACTGTCGAGGCTGCGCAATCATCAAGGCGTGCTCGGGGCGGCGGCCATCGCCTGGGAGCGGGTACAGTCAGAGGAGACGGGACAGGCGTCATGAGAGATCGACCACTGCGTACGACGGTCATCGGCTCGTACCCCTTTCCCGGCTGGCTGGAGTTCGCTGCTGAGAATCTTGAGCGCTTCGGCCCCGACGATGTCGCCGAGCTGCAGGACGACGCGGTGGTGGCCGCGATTCACGATCAGATGACAGCCGGCCTCGACGTCATCACCGATGGCGAACAGACCCGGGTCGACTTCAACCTGTCCTTCTACGGCTTCATCGACGGGATCGACCTGGAGGGAGCGCCGCCGCGCCAGTTCGGGCCGCCGGCGCACGACCAGCGGGGCCGCCACGCGATCACAGGGGAACTGGGCGCGACAGGTGGGCTGGGCGCCGTGGAAGAGTTCCAGAGACTGCAACGGCTGGCGGCCGCAGGTCCCACTCTCAAAGCCAGCGTGCCCGGGCCGTACACGCTGAGCGGTCGCCTGCTGCCCAACGACCAGTATCCGGATCGCTGGGCCGTGACCGAAGCCCTGCTGCCGCTGGTGCGAGAGGAGTTGGAGAAGCTGGTCGCCGCGGGCTGTACGGAACTGACCGTCGACGAGCCCTCCATGAGCTGCTACGCCCATCGCGAGGACCCGAGCCGCTTCGTCGACATCTTCAATCGCACTGT
>PBSR01000071.1 GCA_002726335.1 Gemmatimonadaceae bacterium | reverse complement strand
GCGTACTCCAACGCTGCGATGACACCCTCAGCTCCGCCTTCACCGAAGGCACCCGGTACGATGATGCCACCGAACTCGGAGAGGGATTCGACCTCGAGATCACCGCGCTCGAAGGCACGACCATCGATCCAGGTGATCTCCACTTTCGTGTCGGCGTCAACCCCGGCGTGCAACAGCGATTGGTTCACCGAGATGTACGAATCGGTAAGCTGGAAGTCGCCGATCTCGACGTACTTGCCGACCATGGCCACGCGCAGCGTCCGGCTGGGAGTCTTGCTGCGCTCTAGCAGTTGCCGCCAGTGAGTCCAGTCGGGCTCACGGCGGGGTTCGAGACCCATCTTCTTCAGCAGCTTCTCGCCGAGCCCCTCCTCCTGGAGCCGGATGGGAATATCGTAGATCGTGGCCATATCCGGTGCCGAGATGATGTGATCCATCGGCACGTTGGCGTTGACCATGATCTTCTTCTTGCGCACGTCATCGAGAGCGGTCTCGGCACGGCAGACGATGAAGTCCGGGAAGATTCCCTGCTGGGCGAGCAACCGGATCGCTTGCTGCGTCGGCTTCGTCTTCATCTCGCCCACGTGCTGCGGGATCGGCAGATAGGTGATGAGGGCGTAGACGAAGTGCTCCTCGCCGATCTCGCGCTCCATGCCCTTGACAGCAAACAGGAAGAGCTCGTTCTCGTAGTCACCGCCCGTTCCGCCGATCTCGATCAGGACGATATCGAAGCCGTCACCGGCTTCCATGATGCGTCGCTGAACTTCGTCCGTGAGATGGGGAATCGGCTGCACCGTCTGCCCCAGGTATTCGCCACGCCGTTCGCGCTCGATGACGGTGTGGTAAATCTGTCCCGTAGTCAGATTGTTCTGTCGAGGCAGATCGAGGCCGAGGAATCGTTCGTAGTTGCCCAGGTCCTGATCGATCTCACCACCGTCGTCGGTTACCCAGACCTCGCCGTGTTCGGTGGGTCGCATGGTGCCCGCGTCGTAGTTGATGTAGGGATCGATCTTGACGGCTGTCGTACGGTATCCGTATTCGCCAAGGATGCGTCCCATGGAAGCGGTGGTAAGTCCCTTGCCGACGCCGCTCATGACGCCGCCGGTGACCACGACGTACTTCGGACCTGTGTAGTCGGTCATCTACCCTTCTACCCTCTGCTTGATGCGGCATAAAAAGAGAAGCGGCGGCATCTCTGCCGCCGCTCGTGTCTGCTGATGCTGAGTTATTCGATCACCCGTGGGACCCGGAAATACCCGTCGCGCCGGTCCGGTGCCTGGGCGAGCAGTTCGTCCAGACCGGAGAAGATCTCCGGTTCGTCGGCGCGGAACGTGCCGGCCACCGGAATCGCGTGTGCCGAAGGCGCCACACCGTCCGTATCCAGCTCATTCAGCTTTCCAATGTACTGGAGAATCCGACCGAGTTCGTCGGTGAGCCGGGCCTGTTCGTCGGCTGACAGATCGAGCCGGGCGAGTGCTGCCACACGTCTCACGTCCTCTGTGGTGACTGACATCCGGATCGGTCTCCTGGGGCCAAAGCTGTCCCGGGCCAAATATGAAGGCCCCCGGGCGCCTACGCAAGAAGTGCGGGTCAATCCCTGTGGCACCCCCAGTATATGGTGGCTATACTGACGCCATGGCCACCCACCGGGCATTCACAGTCGAAGCGGCGAACGAGCTGATTCCGTGGGTCGAATCGGTCTTCGAGCGTCTCGACGGGCACCGTCAGCGCTGGCAGCGCCATAGTGAAGCTGCCCAGATTCTCGAGGCCATGTGGGCGGATCGCATCGAATCTCCAGACAACCCGGATCATGATGAGTTCCTGCAGCACCGCCGCGGCATGGCCGACGCTGCGCGCACCATCCAGGGCATCGCCGAGCAAGATCTCATGACCCGCGGTGTGCGCCTGCCGTCCGGCGGCCTCGAGAGCGGCATCGTCGACTTCCCCACCACCTTCGATGGACGCTGGGTGTATCTGTGCTGGCAGCGAGGCGAACCCCGCCTGACGCACTGGCACGAGCTCGAAACAGGATTCCGCGGCAGACGGGAGCTGACCGACGACCAGGCCGTCGTCATGGGCAAGGATGATGTGTTACCGGACGACGCCGGACTCGACTTCTGAACGCTCCGTGGCCTCCTCCCACCAGCGCCAGACCGGGCCCACGGCGTCGGCGGCATCGGCGAAGGTGATCCGGGCTGCCGGCAACTGCGCCAGCCGGGCGGCACAGTCGATGGCCTGTGCCCCCCCGACACCCGCCAGATCGAAGCTCTGCTCGAGCAGAATCTGAGCGGACGCCGCCGGCCCGATGGTCGACAGCTCGACGGGCAGCCCCTCCCCTCTCTGTGGAAACAGCAGAGCGCCCACCGGGACCGCTGTCGGCGATGGCCCGGCGCTCACCGCTGTCGGCGGCAGATAGCGATAACCGGGGAAGCACTTGAATTCCGGGGACGGCGGCAGGCCGGTCAGGTTGCGGCAGGTGCCGTCGTGCAGGATGAGATCACGAGGGAAGGGGAATACGGTCAGGTCCGCTGGACGCACCGGGGCGATTTCATCCGACAGCAGGGCGAAGCCGGAACGGGCCAGGCTGCAGGCCAGACTCGTCTTGCCCGCATCGTGGGCGCCGATGGCGAGCAGACCCCGGTCGCGGCGCCCGACAGCCGCTGCGTGGAGAGGAAGGTACCGGTGGCGGAGATGATCGAGGATCACTTCCGTGATCTCCATCTCGGCATCCTGGAACAGCTCCCCGAGAGTCCCGCGTTCGGGAGCACTGTCACCCTCCACGTCCAGGACGTATCCGTTGGCTGACCGTCGCAGATGCAGACCCGTTCCGCCGACAGCGCCGACATCCGCATCGGCATACAGATCCTCGCCGACGACCCGCAGGACAGGATCGCTCCAGGAGAGGTCGATATCAACGCCGAGCAGTCGCAGTTGGCGGCGACTCACGGCTGCTGGCTCAGGCGGCCATACGATCGGTTCTTGCTTGACTGCGGGCTTCGACGAGGCGTTCGCGTTCCCGATGGATGTCGTTGCCGATAAAGTTCTTGCGCACCTGATACTGGCGCACTCTGCGACGTGTGTCGATCAGATCCTCCCGTACAACGGAGAAGCGCGCCTGCAACTGGCGCAGATCTTCCTCCCCGTGGGCGAGACGCCGGTGGAGGAGATTCATGTGCCGGACGGCGAGATAGCGCAGCCCCAGGGGGATCAGGAGCAGAAGAAATATGGCGACCAAGAGAGAGTCCTTTCTCAGTACTACTTTCCACTAAGTAGTCTCTCTCTGTATATCGACAACGATCGGGATCGCTGTAGCTCTTTGGAGGTCACTCCATTTCCGTGCGTTCCAGGTCGTTGATCAGCATGCGGACCAGGCGACGCTCACGGCTGTCCGTCCCGGCCAGCAGAGCCAGGGTGAAGTGAAAGGTATCGCTGGCGCCGAATTTCTCGATCATATCGTCCACCACCTTCCGGCGGTCATCCGGCAGTTCGTCGAGCACATCGGCGAGTAGGTCGTTGAGCGTCATGGAGTTCCGGCATCTTTCAACATACTGGCAAGGTAGGCTGGAAGGGTGGGATATTCAAGCGAATCTTGACCATGGGGTCCACATCTGGTATTCTTTGTCCGCTCCGCCCCCATCTGTAGTATATTAGCCCGAACCGCGACGGAAGCCCCAGGAGACCCAGCTTGCGCCTGACCCACCTCGACATCTTCGGTTTCAAGTCCTTCATGAACAAGACGGAGATCCCCTTTGGAGTGGGGATCACCGGCATCGTCGGCCCCAACGGCTGTGGCAAGTCGAACGTTGTCGAGGCCATCCGCTGGGTGCTGGGAGAGCAGCGGGCCAGCGCCATCCGTGGCCATAAGATGGAGGATGTCATCTTCGCCGGCACCCGGGCCCGCAAGCCCCTGGGCATGGCAGAAGTGTCACTGACCATCGACAACAGCGAACACGTCCTGCCTATCGACTATACCGAAGTGACCGTCACCCGGCGGCTGTTCCGCTCGGGAGAGAGCGACTACCTGCTCAACAAGGTCCCCTGTCGCCTGCTGGACATCCAGAACCTGCTGATGGACACCGGCCTCGGCCCTGGCGCCTACTCGGTGATGGAGCAGGGCATGGTAGACGAAATCATCAGTGAGAAGACGGAGAACCGTCGCCGCATCCTCGAAGAGGCGGCGGGCATCACCAAGTACAAGGCCCGGCGGCGGTCGACGTGGAACAAGCTCGAATCGACGGAGGCCGACCTCACCCGGCTGGAAGACATCATCTCCGAGGTCAAGCGACAGGTCGATTACCTCGGCCGACAGGTGGGACGGGCCCGACGCTTCCAGGAGTTCAAGACCGAGCTCGACGACCTCGAGTTGCGCTTCGGGCGCCATCAGTACTTCGGCATCGGCGCCCAGCTGCAGCCGCTGCAGGTTGAGTTCGACGAGGTCTCACGCGCCTCGGAAACCGGTCTCACGCAGTTCACCGCACGGGAGGCGGACCTCGAGAAGCGACGCCTCGCCGTGACCGAGGCCGAACACGCCCTGCAGGAGGCCGGCGTCGCCTTGAGTCGCTGCGTCGAAGAGATTCACGAGCTCGACAATCGTCTGGTCTCCTCCCGTGAACGGCGCGAGGCCCGCGAGCATTTCATCGAGCGGGCGTCGGGTCAGCTGGAGGAGACTCGCCGCCAGCTGCAGGAGACCCGTCGGCAGCTCGGTGAGACCGGGGAGAACCTCGAAGCCGCTGGCGCTGAGGTCGAGTCCAACAGAGAAAAGCTGCAGAGCCAGGAAGCCACGGCCACGGCCGCCGACGCCGAGTACGAGTCGAGTCGCTCCGGGCTGGACGCCGAGAACCACCGACTGCGCGAGCTTCTGCGTGAGAAAGGCGAGCGCTCCGGCTCACTGGCCAGGCTGCGCAGCGAGAGGGAATCGCTGCAGCAGGACCAGGAACAGTTGGGTGCAGAGCTCGGTACGGTCGACAAGGATCTGGCCAGTGCCAGAGACAGCGGTCAGCAGGCCGAACAGGAGCTCGAGCAACGCGGTGAACGACTGCGGAGAATCGAGTCGGATCTGGCCGATGGTCGGAGGCGGCGTGCCGACGCCGGTGCCGCCATCGAGGCCAGCGGTCAGAAAATCACCGACCTGCGACGCGGCATCGAGGCGGAACAGGCCCGCATCCAGGTCCTCGAACGCGTGCGCTCCGGCTATGAAGGATATTCCAGCGGCGTCCGTGAGTTGCTCGTCGATTCACCCTATACCGAACTGTTCGAAGGTGTCCTCGGCGATCTCATCGAGGTCGATCCCGACTGGGACCAGGCCGTGGAGGTCGCCCTCGGTGATGCCGTAGAAGCCCTGGTGGCCCGCGGTGACAGCGGTCTTCTCGAGGCCCTCACCTACCTGCGCGAACGCTCCGGAAGGGCCGGCATCTTTCCCCTGGAGTGGCAGGCTCCACGGCAGGCGATGGCCATCGATCTGAGCGATGTCGCCGGCGTCCAGGGCCCCCTGGCTGATCGCGTACGCGCCGGCGGACCCGTGGCCCCCCTTCTGGACCGGTTGCTGCACAACACCTATGTCGTCGACGATCTGACTGCGGCGCTGGAGGTCTCCCGTCGGCACCGGGGACTCTCGGTACGGCTCGTCACCGCCGATGGCCAGGGCGTCGACATCGACGGACGCCTCGCCGGCGGCGCCCGCTCGGACCACGACGACAGCGTTCTGGGGCGGGGTCGGGAGATTCGACAGCTGCGCGCCAATGTCTCGCGGCAGCATGCCCGGTTGTCGGCGGCGCAGGCGGCGGACGGTTCCGAACATACCCGGCGTGCCGTACTCGATGGCTACATCACGGACCTGACAGAGCTGCTCGAAGTCGAACGTGATGCCGAGCGCGAGGTCCGTCAGCGTCAGCGGTCCGCCCACGAGGAGGTGAACCGGCAGCAGGCCCGTCACACGCAGTTGCAGCAGCGATTGGAGCAGTCCCGTCAGCGGCTGGCAGAACTGGAAGATGGCGGTCGCGGGCAGGAGGAACGACTGGCGACGATCGAGAGCGAGGCCGTCGAACTGGAGGAGCGCCTGCAGGCACGGGAGGAGCGGGTACGCAGTGCCGAACAGGTGCGACGCGAACAGATCGAAGCCCTCAATGCTCTGCGTGTGGAAAGCGTGCGTGTCACCGAGAAGGCCGAAGGGCTGCGGCGCGAGATGCAGCGCTTCACGGGCTTGCAGCAGGAACACGGGAAGACGATCGAGCGCATCGAGCACGAGGTGAGTCAGGCCGAAGGCGATCGGGCCGGCCTCGCCGAGCGCGAGGCCGACACGACGGCACAGCTGGCCACCAAGCACAGCGAACGGGATGGACTCGACGAGCAGCGCAACGAGCGCCTTCGGCACCAGCAGGAGGTGTCGGTGGCCTCACGCGAACTCGACCAGGAGATCTCGCGGTTGCAGCGCCAGTTGAGTACCCAGCGCGAGCGTCGACACCAGCTCGAATTGAAGCTGGCGGAACTGAGCAGCGAGGCCACCCGCATCAAGGATCGGCTCACCGAGGAGTACGACGTCGATGTCGAGAGCCTGGGCCCGCTGAACGAGGAAGGCTTCGACGCCGCGGTCGCCGAGAACCGCCTCGGCGAACTGCGACGTGGCATCGCTCGTCTCGGCAACGTCCACGTTGGGGTTCTGGAGGAATACGAAGAGCAGAAAGAACGCTACGACTTCCTCGTCCAGCACCGCGACGACCTGATGGCGGCGGTGGAGGACCTGCGTAAGACGCTGCAGCACATCGACCGCGTGGCACGACGCATGTTCCGCGAGACCTTCGAGCAGATCCGTGAGAAGTTCCGCGAGACCTACGGGCGCTTCTTCCCCGGTGGTGAGGCCGATCTGCAGATCGAAGCCGACGTCGATCCCCTTGAATCGAACATCGAGATCATCGCTCGCCCCCGCGGCAAGAAGCTGCAGAACATCGGTCTGCTGTCAGGTGGTGAGAAGGCCTTGACGGCCATCGCTCTGTTGTTCGCCATCTACCAGGTGAAGCCGAGCCCGTGGTGTATCCTCGACGAGGTCGACGCCCCACTCGACGACGCCAACGTCGAACGCTTCCTGCGGGTGTTGCGCGAGTTCGCCAAGGGCACTCAGTTCTGCATGGTGACCCACAACAAGCTGTCCATGGCCTCCTCGGACACGTTGCACGGTGTCACCATGCCGGAAGAAGGTGTGTCCCAGCTGGTCTCCGTCCACGTCGTGGAAGAGATGCTCGACGAAGCGGCCGGCTGACCAGCCACGTCACAGACTGGCCGGTCACCGCAGACCGTAGACGTCCTCGTCCACGAGCAGACGCGCCCGCTCCACCGTGCGGGCGTCATCCGATGCCAGTGCCCGTTCCAGGAAACAGGGGTTGGCCTGAAGGAAGCGCTTCATGGCCCCCTTGGGATCGCCCAGATAGTCGAGCAGCACCACTCGCTGTGCATCGTCGATGATCTGCCGTTGGCGCAACTCATCGAACAGCGTCTCGTCGACCCGCAGCAGCGCCATGGCAGCTACGCCCGCCTCGGAGATGACATCCATGCCGCCCTGGGCGCGGTCGATGACATTGGCTGCCATCAGCATCTCGCCACCGCGGCCGCGGATCGCCGGAATCCAGGCCCGGGCGTAGCTCGACGCCTCTGTCACCAGGTCGGCCACGTGGGCCGTGCGCCGGCCGTTGAGATCGTCGATCGTGGCGACTGCGTCACCGTCGGCCAGGAACGTGTCCCCGTCCTTGTAGATGTAGAGATGCGGCAGTCCCATGCGCAAAGCGACGGGCAGTGAGAAGAACCAGTCGCGCCGCTCCCCCCCCGAGATACAATCGAGATCGTGTGCACCTGGATGAGACCGGATGGCGGCGACGAGGGCATCGATAACGCCGCCGAAGGCGTCGTCATTGTCGAGGCGAGTACTGACCCTCTCCCCCAGGTGCTGGTGAAAATCGGCGGCTCGGCTGTCGCTGTCGATGAAGGCGAGCAGGTCTTCGGCTGCATCGGCACCACCAAAGAGGAACTCGGTACGGCTGTAGTATGGACCGACCGTACCGGAGGTGTACCAGAACACCTCGCCGGGAGGTGCGATGCGTAGGGCTTCGGAGTCCACCAGGGCCTGAATCAGATCCACGCTCACGGCAGGTCCTCCTCGTCGAGCTGGGCCAGGGGCGGATTGGTGGCGTCACGCTCAGACAGGATCGGTTCGGTTCCGGCAGGGATCGCCCAGTCGAGTCCGAGAGCCGGATCATCCCAGGCCACACCCAGCTCATCGGCCCCGTCATAGTAGCTGTCGACGACGTAGATCAGGGTCAGGTCGGTGACGCTGTAGAAGCCGTGGGCCACCCCCGGCGGGATGAACAGACCGGTGAAATCTTCACCCGAGATGTCGAAAGCCTCGCCAGTACCGTAGGTGGGCGACTGCCGGCGCAGATCGTACAGCCCCACGCGGATCGTCCCCGACAGGGGATGCCAGTAGTCAGCCTGCCTGTGATGGTAGTGCAGCCCCCGCAGGATCGTGGCCGACGAATGGGAACGGTTGACCTGGACCTTGCCCCAGTCGCGTTCTGGGAACCACTCGTTGCGGAACATTTCCGAAAACCGCCCCCGATCGTCGCCGAACACCTGCAGATCGAGACTGTACACCCCGGCGATCGATCGTTCTTCTCGTCCCTTCATCGTCCGGCTACGCCCCCTTCCCGTGGCACTTCTTGTATTTCTTGCCGCTGCCACAGGGGCAGGGATCGTTGCGCCCCACCTTCGGCTCTTCCCGTCGGAACGTCTCCACCCTCTCCGGAAGCAGCCGTCCCCCTTCGAGGACCTCCGCCGGCTTCTTGCCTTCCAGGGCGTCACGCGGAGTCTGCAACCACTCCTCGTGGGCGATGCGCATCAGTTCCTCGTCGGCGCCTTCGTGTCCCCGTTCCTCGCAGAAGGCGCCAAAATCGGCCAGCATCTGTCCCCGTGGTGTGGACAGCATCTGCTGCACCTGGCGGGCATCGACCCCGGGTGGCAGAGATTGGGCGAGAACGGCAAACTGCGCCTCGGGTGACATCTCCTCATCATCGACGGCCTCTTCTTCTTCAGCCGCCGGTTCGGGGCCGCGAAGATCCGGGGCGAGCCGGGCCAGCAACTCGGTGAGTTGAGCTGCCGTCTCAGGCCTCTCTTCGGCGGCCTGTCCGGCGACCCACTCCGGCGCTTCACCGTCCACAAGAAGCTCGTGGATCTCCTCGGCCTGCAGTCGGCGGATCTCGTGGGTCTCGCAGAATGCCTGGATCTGTTGCAGCGCCTCGTCCGCCATCGTCCTCCCTCGTGCGACCCTTGCTTGTGGTCTGGTGCGGAGAGGGAATCTACCCCCCCTCGCCTGAGGGGTCAAAGAATCGAGACTCTGGCGACATTCGCCTCGAATCTCTGACGATCCTCAGATTCCTGAACCATCTCAAGAGTTGAACCATGGCCCCGACAGACGCGCCAAGATGCGATGCAACCTATTGTGTTTCTGTCTCTTATGCCCGGTTCGATCCTGCTGGATAGGCGCCTGGTACAGCTCTTGCAAGGGGTTGCTCAGCCACGGCAGGATCGCCCGGCTGGACAACGACTTTCAGGAAACTCCAACGAGAGAGATAGAGCGTCATGGATGCGACCCAACAGCTCTCGGACCGCACCGTCCTTCGACAGGCCTTCCACGACACCGACCAGCTCGGCGTACTGGTCCGCCGCTACGGCGTGCCGCTGACCAACTTTGTCTTCCGCTTCGTCGGGGACCGCGAGACGGCGGAGGACATCGTGCAGGAGACCTTTCTCCGCTGCCTGCGCCACAAACACCAGTACCCGGCTATCGAGCAGGTCTCCACCTGGCTCTACACGATCGCCGGCAATCTGGCCAAGACCGAGCTGCGGCGCCGCAAACGCTGGCACTGGGTGGCCATTGGACCCTCCGCCGATGACGAGGAGCGGACACCCTTCTACGAGCCCGTCGCCACGGGCCTGCTGCCGGGGGAGTACACCGACGCCCGCAAGGTGCACGCCTCCGTGGTCGACGCCATCGGCGACCTGCCCAGCGAATTCCGTGAGGCCGTGCAGCTGCGCGACCTCGACGGCCTGTCTTACGACGAAATAGCCAAGATCATCGAATGCCCGGTGGGTACGGTGAAGTCACGAGTCAATCGTGGCCGCCTCCGTCTGCAGAAACGCCTGCGCCACCTGGCGGACGAATTCATCAGCGGTCTCACACCGGCCGCTACGGTGGTCCCCAACTAGTTCCCCCGCAGCCAGCTGGTCGGACCTCCTTCCATGGGCCGGGTATCTGCTCCAGCAGATGCCCGGCCTTATCTTTTGGTGTCCCTCTCATACGACACCAAAGGAACTCCCGTGGCCGTCGACCGCTCCCGACTTCTCTCCGATCTCGAACGCCTGACCAGCGCCCACGGTCCATCCGGTACAGAGGCGGAAGTCGAGAACCTGATGCTGGAGATGTTCGGCGACCTGGGAGATGACATCCGGCAGGACGACGCGGACAGCATCGTCGTGCACTTCAGAGGGCAGTCGAAGGAAGGCGGCATCGCCGTGGTGGCGCACAAGGACGAGATCTGCATGATCGTCAAGCGTGTCGATGGCGACGGACGCCTGCGCGTGCGACCCGTGGGCGGCCTGCATCCGTGGGCCATCGGCGAGACGCCGGTAGAGATCCTCGGCGGCACCGGGAGCCTGCCGGGCGTGCTCTCCATCGGCTCCAAGCACGTCTCGGCAGAGAGTCCGGCGGCAGCTCTGAAGGAGGGTGGTGCCCTCACGTGGGAAGAGATGTGGGTGGAGACGAAGCTCGATGCGGCCAGCCTGGCTGCCTGCGGTGTACGGCCCGGGCGGCGGGTCGTCATCGCCCGCCATCGCAAGGCGTCCTGGTGGCTCGGCGAGGACTACCTGTGCGGCTACAATCTCGATTGCCGCGCGGGCCTGGCCATGCTGGTGGCAACGGCCCACGAACTGGCGGCGCAGCCACCGGCACGGGACACCTGGCTGATCGCCAGCTCAGAGGAGGAGATCGGCGGCCTTGGTGCGATCTGGTCTGTCGGCCAGGTGCCGGCGTCGACGGTGATCGCCCTGGACGTGGTGCCCGTCGCCGCTGAATACCAGACGGTGAACAGCGGTGATCCGATCCTGCCCTGCCAGGACCGTGCCGGCCTCTACCATGCGGGCATCATCGAGCACATGACACAACTGGCGCAAGGACTGGGATTCGGCGTACAGACGGCGGTGCTCACCTCCTATGCCAGTGACGCGACCCTGTCGAAAGCCGCCGCTTCGGCGACGCGAGCCGCACTGATCGGCTACGCCGGCGACAACACCCATGGATACGAGATCAGTCATGTGGATGGCATCGTCAACGGCGCCCGCCTGCTGACGGCCTATCTGGCTGACCCGCAGCCCTAGCTGGCCTGTCCGGTGTACTCAGCGGCGGCGTACCCGACCGGATGAGCAGGGCGGCAGCAGCATGGTGCCGTCCTCGATGGCATCCGACACCCTCACATCACCAGGCGTGTCTCCTTCGAGCCATACCGACACGCGACCATGGCGGAGTACAGGGGGGGCTTCGGCCTCGGCGGATTGCACCTGGGACTCATACATCAGGCTGCCCGCTACGCCCACGGTCAGCGCCCCGCCAACCGCGAGCCCGCGGCGCAGGAGACTGAACAGGGCCAGGGGCGGGCGCCACGCGATCTGGCGTGTCGCCATCGCCAGAACGGGAAGAGCGGCGGCGATTCGTTCCTTCTGCCGTTGGCGCCTGGATTCGGAGGGACCGCCGCGCACAACATCTTCCACCCGCCGTTTGAGCACGTTGCGGGCTCGCATCAGCCGCCACTTCACGGTGGGTACCGATATTCCGAGAAATCGCGCGATGTCCTGCTGCGGACAGTCCTCGAAGTGGAACAACAGCAGGATCTGGCGGTACTCCGGCCGCAGACGGTCGAGGGCATCCCACAGGATGCCGTCCTTCTCCGCGGTTTCCAGCAGATCATCGGGGCGTTCGCGGGAGATCTTCTCCAGCAGCCTCGGATCGTCGGTTACCGTTGTCTTGTGTGATTGTCGTTGACGCAGCCAGGCCTGGGCCCGGTTCAGGGCAATGCGCCCGAGCCACGGTCCGAACTTGCTGCGATCCCGGAGCTTGGGCAGTTCCTGGAACGCCTTGACGAAGACATCCTGGGCGAGATCCTCGACCTCGTCCGGGCGGCGCACTTTGTTGAGGATGATGCCGTTCACCAGACCGAGATAGCCTTCGATCAGGTCCGCGAAGGCCTCGCGGTCACCGGCAAGGGTACGGTCGATCAGGGTGGGTTCAGAGGCCATGGTCCATCGCCGTTTCCGACCCGGGGCACACGACTCCCGCAGGGGAGACCCCGGGTTCCTACCAGTTGGACGCCTGAAAGGGGAAATCGTCTAGAAAAAAGCCAGGCCCGATGGATCGGTCACTCCTGCGCCGCCTCCTCGCCTCCGTCTTCGGTGCGACCCAGATCCTCCTGGACCTGCTCGATCAGCGGCGCCAGCTCCCCGAGTTCGGCCTCGAACTTCTGGCAATCGAACGTCGCCTGGTTATGCAGCGCCTCGGCACTCTCTCGCAGGACCTCCGCTTGATCGCGTTCCTGACGGGTCCGCTGCTCGTCGGTGTTCAGACGGCCCACGTCCCGACGCAACTGAGCGAGTACTTTCGTCGTGAAGCCCTTGGTCAGAGCGCAAGCGATCATGAAGCCGACGGCGGCAAAGATGGACACCTCCGTCATAACCAGTCTTCCTTCTGATCCTTCGACTCATTGTCGACGCGACGGCTGGCGGGCTTGACCCGCTCCAGCCGCTCCTCCAGCTCCGTCAGCTTCTCCCTGGCCTGCAGGACCTCGGCATGCAGGTTCTCGCGCCGGGAGATCAGGATGTTGGTCTCCTTCTCCAGTTCCTCGATGCGAACCTTGATGCTCGCCGTCCTGTCGATGTTGGTCTCCACTACTCCCTTCAGCCGGTGGATCTCGGCCGCCAGCTGGCGCTGGCGCTGACCGAATTCGAGCCACATCCGCAGAGTGACTCCCATCAGGAGGACGGCGGCGGCGATGGCGACCCAGGGCATCATAGTGGATATGGTAGGTACCTGGAGTTCCGGCCACCACCCCGAGCGGTCGCCCACGTCCCGCCCGTGTCGTAGGATTGGGGCATGGCACAACCAGCCACCAGATACCGCAGCACAGCAGTACCCGAGTCATTCACCTCAACTGACGTGGATGGCGGGATCTACGGCGGTGATATCCGCATCGGCGATCTCACCGGCAACGGCGTCGTCGACTTCGTCGTCTACCAGTCGCTGGGGGGGATGAAACCTGCTTTTCTCGGCGCTTTCGATATCGACGGCAACCCCCTGTGGTCGATAGGACGGCGGGATCACACCGTTGCCGACACCGACAGCGGCGGGTTGCTGCAAACTATCTCCCCGGATCGTCCCGGACCGGTGGCGGTAACCGACCTGGATGGCGACGGAGCCTGTGAAGTTCTCTGCCTCTTCGTTGACGAGGACATGGGCCCCACGAGCAAATGGCACCTCGGTGACGTACGACTGCTGTTGCTCGATGGCCGCACGGGACAGATCAAGCAGGAAGCCGCCCCGGGGGCACTGCGCCAATGCGACGCCTTCGCCGATGGCGAGTTGCGCATCTCCAACTTCGTTCATCAGAGGTTGCTCGTGGCCGACTTGTCCGGCGCCGGGCATGCCGGTGACGTCGTCGTCAAGGTCGGCAAGACCCTCGTCGCTCTGAACAGCAGCTTCGAGGTGTTGTGGACCTACGAGAACCGCTGGAACCACTACCCGAAGCACGCCGCCTATATCCCTGCCGTCGGCGACTTCGACGGTGACGGCAGGGACGAGGTCAACGGGGGCCTGTTTCTGCTCGACCACGACGGCACCGTGTTGTGGGAGGAGTTCGTCGGCGACAACATGGACAGCGTCCTCGTCGAACCGTGGGACGACGGCGGGCCGGCGCGGGCCATCGTGTCCGCAGGTGGGATGGTACTGGACGGCGCCGGCAGACGCCTGTTCGAACTCGGCATGGAGGCAGTCCCCCATGGCCAGGAGATCCGCTGTGGACGCTATCATGCCGACAGCGCCGAGCCTGAACTCGTGATCCGCTACAACGGCCATCATCCGGATCTGCTCGTGGCTGGTCGAAACGGGATTCGCTCCCGTTTCCGCGTGGACGAGTCGCCGAACAACACCGGTCTCGAGACGATTCACTGGAACGGCGACGACGGCCCGGACCTGATCTACAGCCCTGCCGCCCTGTGGGACGGCGACGGCAGGCGGGCGGTCGAGTTTCCCGACCTGCCGCCGCCCAGCGGTGGCCGCATGGGCTGGTACCACTGTTTCCCCGCCGACGTCTGCGGCGATGGTCGCGAAGAGGTCGTCCTCTACGATCCGAACCGCGACCACATCTACATCTACACGCAGGAACCGCCGCGGGAATCGGTCTATGGCGGGTACCGTCATACGTCGCGACAGTACAACACCCGCCTCATCGACTGACAGAGGGAAAGTGCAGTGGCTGTTGAGAAATTCCTCCTGATCTCCGTCGACTGTCTGCGCTACGACGCGCTCAGTCGCACCAACCCCCGCCTCGACACACCGAAGTTTGACGTGCTCACTCGCGACTACGAGCTGGCCGACCGTTTCTTCGTCACCGCCCCTGCCACCCGGCCGTCACATACATCCCTGTTCACCGGGCTGTATCCCTTCGAACATGGCCTCTTCGGTCAGACCTATCTGAAGATGTTCGATGGTGTTACCAACCTGATGCAGCTGCTGCGGCGGCGGGGCTTCGAAGTCAGCGGTCACTCCGAACGGCCCGACGTGTTCCGCTTTCTCGACTACGAGGATTTCATCGGCCCCATCGACCCGGCGGCACGGAACCAGTGTCTCGGCTCCATGGAACCCATCCTCGACGTCTTCGCCAACTCGGGCGGTGGACCACAGCTGCGGTTTCTCCATTTCTGGTATACCCACGGCGGATACGGACTCGGTGGCATGGAGCTCAGGCCCGGGTTGCGCCAGCTGGTGGAGGACGGCCGCGGGGCCGAGGCCCTGCGCTACTACTATGCCGCTGTCGTGCAGATTCAGGAGTTCCGCATCGTCGAAGTCCTCAAGAAGATCGATCTGGCGGAGTGGGCCGTGTTCCTCTTCGGCGACCACGGCGAAGGCTTCGACCCGGAGGTCATGTCCCACGGAGACCGGATCCACCAGAACGTGGCCCGCGTGCCCCTGCTGGCCCACATGCCGGTGGCAGACTGGCGCCTGCCGGAGGGTCCGCTGTCGATGATCGACCTGTTCCCGACGATCTGCCAGGCGGCAGACGTGGATGGCGGCTACCGGGGTTATGGGCAGAGCCTGCTCGACCCGACCCCTCGAAGAGAACGCTGGGTGCTGACCGAGCTCGACAGCCTCTACGGCGTCGGTTTTCTGAATCCAGGAAATCTCGAAGTCGAGCATGGGCGCGTGACGTCACGAACCGCCATCGACGATGAGACGCTGAAGCTCAATCCGGAGGGCACGCGCCAGTGGTCGATCAGCGACGGCTCCGTGCTGTTCCGCTACGACGAGGCAAGTGGCGACTACGTTCTGCGCGACGTGGCCACGGGCAAGGATCTGGATTGCGGCGATCCCGCCCCGTACCGGCAGCACTATCAGGCACTGCTGGACGGCTCAGCGTATGGAGACCTGCGGGCTCAGGATGAAACCGACGACGAGAAGGCCGTGCTCGAACAGCGGCTGAAAGACCTGGGGTATCTGTGAGACCGTTGGCATGAACGTCCTCTTCTTCTGGGAACAGGTGGGCGGTCTCAGCCTCGAGTTCCGCTGCAACCCCTATGCGGGACTTCTCGACGGCGCCCTGCACGCTCACGATGTGCATCTCGAGCTGGGTGACTACGGCTTCTCACGCTCGTGGCTCGAGGCCCAACGGCCGACCCATGACGTACTCCACTTCAACTGGCTGCATGCGTTCTACCGGCGCCACGACCTGGCCTCGACGCTGGCAGCCTACCACGACTTCGCCGAGAACCTCCACCTGGCGCGCCAGCTGGGCTATCGCATCGTCTGGACCCTGCACAACCTCTATCCCCACGAACGGCCCCACCCCCACGTCGATCACCTTGCCCGCCTGCTGGTGGCCGATCACGCCGACGTCGTGCTCGCCCACTGTGAGCACGCCGCCCACCTTGCACGGCAGCGCTTCTATTGTCGCGATGTGCGCGTCGTCCCCCACGGCAACTTCATCGACGTCTACCCCAACGAACTGTCAGGCGTCGAGGCCCGCTCCCGGCTCGGGCTGCGGGCCGACGACTTCGTCTACCTGTTCTTCGGCAATGCCCGCGCCTACAAGTCGGTCGAAGGATTGATCGACGCCTTTGCCAGCCTCGAGCAAAGTGATGCCGTTCTCGGGCTGATGATGCGCAACGCCTTCGACCCGGCCTACGGTCAGCAGCTGATCGACCGGGCCGGCGCCGGCAACAGCCGCGTCCACGTCTGGACCTCTGACTTCTTCGCCGTCGACGAGTTCCAGCTCTACCTCAACTGTGCCGACGTCGTCGTCCTGCCCTTCTCTGAAGTGCTGACCTCGGGCTCAGCGATCACCGCACTGGGGTTCGGCCGTCCTCTCATCCTGCCCGCCCTGGGCTGCCTGCCGGAGCTCATCGACGACACCATGGGCATCACCTATGATCCAGCGGAACCCGGGGCGCTGCGGCAGGCCATGGAGCGGATCCGTCAGTGCGATCTCGCCGCCGCCGGCGCTGCGGCACGTGCCCGGGCCGAGTCCCTGGACTGGAACCGAATCGCTTCTCGAGTCGTGGCGGCTTACCGCGGCGACGGCCCGACGTAAAGTTGCGATGAGTTGCTTTGACTTCACGCGACACGGCGCTCTCCTTGACCCACGCCCGGATATGGTGGGACCCGGACCGTACTACACCTGTCTGGTCGACATGAAGCAGGTGGCCGGTTTTCCCGGCGACTACGCCCTCTACTTCTCCACGGATCACGACAGTGGCGAGGGGGGCATCTGGCTGTATGTCTGTGATGGTTCGCCCACGGAGGCGGCGGACTGGAGATCATATGATGATGCGGCGGTGGCAGGGAACTTCGATCACGTCGAGGACCGACCTGCGGCCAACCCGATCTTCCTCGATCCCGTTCAAGGCTCAGGGCATACCGAGACACCCCATGTGAACGTCATCGACGGCACCGTGTACATGACGTATCACAAGAATGGCATCGAGAACACGCAGCGGACCTTGCTGGCCAGATCCCCCGATGGGGTGTCCTTTGCCCGTGTCCATGGTGCCGATGATTCCGTCATCCTGCGCTACGCCCCGGGAGAAAGACCGGGCAACGGCCACACGGGGTATTTCCGCTGGACGCTGAATCCTTTCCCCGGCATCGCGCAGAAGTACGTCGGTTATTCGCTCCATGGCGGCGGCGACGACTATCACTCGGCGATCTGGGCATCCGACGATGCGCTGGACTGGCAGGTACTGGATGTACTCACGCCCATCGAAGGCCATGCCATGCCCGATGAGGACATGATCCTGATCTGGCACGACATCGATCCCGGATCCATCACCCCCATCGGCAATGGTGAATACGTGGTTGTGTGTGGCGGCGGCAACAGGGCCTCGGGAGGCGTGGCCCGTGTCGTCGAGCTCTACGAGGTCTACCTGGCCGAGGATGGCCGTACGCTGACTCGGGAATGCCGCAGGATGCTCGGTCTGGCCCCCGGCCGAGACGACGCGGAGGAACTGACCTCGCCGACATCGCTCATCGTCGACGGCACGCACCATCTCGTCTACGTCGGGGCGAAGGACGGCGGCACGGTGAACACCGTCATGGGCGCCTCAGGTGGACTCCGTCCTGAAGCGCCGATACCGGGACCGTTGTCATCGGCTCACCGGACGCGTCATATCGTCCGGTGAGTCGGCCTGCGGCGGATCAATCCCAGACGATCACTTCGATTCGCTGGTTCAGCGCCTTGTTTTCCGGCGTGTCATTGGGAACCATGGGCCGGCCGCCACCAAACCCTCTCGATTCGACCATGGCGGGTGTAATGAAGTCGTAGGTCTCGATCAGGTATTGCCGCACCGCCTCGGCGCGGGCCTCTGACAGCTCCTGATTGGTTCCGGCATCGCCGTCAGAATCCGTGTGGCCCTCGATGACGAGCCTGTCAGGCGCGTACTGGTCGACGAAGTCTGCCACCTTCTGAAACACCGTCGCCGCATCCGGCTTCAACGACATCCGCCCCGGGTCGAAGAGAACCCCGGAATCGATCGCCTCCACCGGTACGACGATGTCACTCTTCATCGGCGTGAGGTGGCGGATCGAGGGACTGGCCGACGCGGCTTCGCTGGCGGTGAAGTGCCCCAGGGCGAAACTTGGCTCAGCATGCTGAATTCTCATGGTGCCTATGAGGACCCGCACCGCCGGCCCTCCGCGGATTGCCCGCTTCTCCCGGTATACATTGAGCACATCACCCATGTTGATGCTGCTCTCCAGCCCCTTGTCGATGCAGTACATCCGCGATACCGCGTTCGAGGTACCGGCCCCCTGGGGATTGGCCACGTAGATGACCCGCGGCGGTTCGAACTCAGCATCGCTCGGACGTGCGCCTGCCAGGAGAATGGTCACCAGCAGCAGACAACCGGGGGCAGCATGCAGGATGGTGGTCTCTGTGAACCGGGGCACTGACAATTACTCCAGTACGACGATTTCGATCCGTCGGTTGAGAGCCCGGTTCTCCGGTGAGTCGTTGGTCACGATCGGCCGACTCTCACCATATCCGCGGGCGGTAACCATGTTCGGTGTGATTTCCTCGTAGTTGCTGATCAGGAATCCCCTGATCATCTCGGCTCGCTGCACCGACAGCGCTTGATTGGCCGCCTCTTCACCATCGGAGTCGGTGTGACCTTCGATCGTCAGCTTTGACGGACTGAAAGCACGAACAAACTGGGCCACCTTGTCCAGTTCCTCCCGGACAGTCT
>PBSR01000070.1 GCA_002726335.1 Gemmatimonadaceae bacterium | reverse complement strand
CGGCCTTTCCGGCAAAGATCCATGTCACTGACTGCGTGCTCTGCCGCCCTGGCCCCGAAGACGAGACCTTCGAGCAGCGAATTGCTCGCCAGCCGATTGGCTCCATGCAGGCCCGTGTGGGCCACCTCGCCGGCGGCATACAGCCCCGGTACGTCGGTCTGCCCGTTCACGTCCGTGCGCACGCCTCCGCAGAGATAGTGCGCCGCTGGCGTCACCGGGATCGGGTCGAGGGTCATGTCGATGCCCAGGTCCCGGCACGTCCTGTAAATGTTCGGGAATCGGCGTCTCGTCTCGTCGGGATCCTTCCCGGTTACGTCGAGGTAGACGCACTCCTTCCCGCTGTTCTTCATCTCGGCGACGATCGCCCGAGCCACCACATCCCTGGTCGCCAGCGATCCACCGCGCAACTGCCGTTCCACGAAGGCCTCGCCCTCGTGGTTGACGACCACCGCTCCATACCCCCGCAGCCCCTCTGAGATGAGGTAGGTGCCGCCTTCGGGGTGGGCCAGCGCCGTGGGGTGAAACTGGACGAACTCCATGTTCGCCACCGTTGCCCCGGCGCGGTACGCCATGGCGATGCCGTCTCCGGTCGCCACCGACGGATTTGTCGTGTTGGCAAAGATCCCGCCTGCGCCTCCGGTGGCCAGCAAGGTCACCGATGCCTCAAAGGCCTGAATCCCGCCGTGCGTCCGTGCTACACGCGTCCCTGCTTCGACCCATGCGCCGCGACAGTGTCCATCCGAGTCGACGATCAGGTCGATGGCCTGGTGATCTTCGAAGAAGGTCACCCGCTCCTCGGCCCTTGCTGCCTCCAGCAGCCTCCGGACCAGCTCCCTGCCGGTCCAGTCGTCGGCATGAACGACGCGGTGGTGCGAATGGCCGCCTTCGCGTCCCAGCGACAGTCGGCCGTCCTCCTCCCTGGAGAACCGGACGCCCAGTTTGAGCAGATCCTCTACTCGCCGGGGGCCGGCGCGGACCGTCGTCTCGACCACTGCTGCGTCGCACAACCCGGAACCGGCTTCCAGCGTGTCCCGGATATGCGCCTCGATCGAGTCGTCGTCACCAAACACGGTGGCGATCCCCCCCTGGGCGTAGTGCGTGTTCGATTCCTCCGCCCCCTTCTTGGTGACGATGGAAACGGACGCGCCGCTTCGTGCGGCCTGTATCGCAAAATACAGGCCAGCGACACCACTGCCGATGCTCAGATAATCGGACCGATATCCCATATCCTTTAGTAAAATCAGAAGGTTATCGAAGTTTCAGGGAACCCGGATCCAGTGTCGATATCACCCGGAAGGTTGGCGAGAAGGACGGAGAATACGCCACATGTGGCGCCGATGATAACCCTCACGACTGCATGTGGTGGATGCTCCCGCTCCCCGGTCAAACCGGCGCACGGGAAGGGGAGGAAATGGGAAGATAATGCCGTTGTCGGCTCTTGATTGGATCGCGTCAGGAGTCGGAGACGAGAGCCCGGTCTGCCGCCTTGATGTCGTCGAGCTTCAAGTACAGCTGCTGGCCGATGAACAGATCAAAAACGTCGCGATCGAGATGGCCGGCGTCCACTTCCTCCCGAAGGATCCGCAGCACCACGTCCCGCGGGATCGGCTGCGACCGGTAGGGGCGATCGTCGGCGCTGAGAGACTCGAAGATATCTACCAGCGCCAGGATTCGGGCTTGCAGCGAGATCTCCTCTCCCTGCAGGCCCCGGGGGTACCCACTGCCATCGAGTTTTTCGTGGTGCGCACCAGCGATGGCGGGAACCTTGGCCAGCGTACGGGTGAAGGGGATCGTCTCCAGCATGCGGATGCTCATCGCCGCGTGGTCGTTGATCTTCTGCCGCTCGGTCTCGGTGAGGCTCCCCTTGCGGATCGCCAGGTTCTCGACTTCCTCTGCCGAAAGTGGTGTCGGCAGGCCCTCGCCGTAGCTCTTGCCGGCCACGCTCCGCAGCCGCTCGAGGTCGGCCTCCTCCATGAACTCGCCGGGAAGATTCGCCTTCTGCAGGAAAGCCAGGTCATCATCGAGCTCGGCGCGGATCCGTTCATGGGCCTCGGCCCGTGTCGCGTCGATCTTCGAACCCGCCTCCAGCTGGTCGGCCCGTTCCCGCTGATACCGCGCCTCCAGCTCTGCCGAAATCCAGGCGTAGCGGGTGCACAACATATCGATGCGGTCGTAGATCGTCGTCAGCTTCGTCGGCTTGTCGACGACCCATTCAGGCGTCGTGATCTTGCCGATGTCGTGCATCCAGGCCGCCAGTCGCAGCTCATCCATCTGGTCCTCGTCCAACGTCGCCGCCGCCAGCGGCCCCTCCGTACAGGCATTGATCCGCTGTGCCACATGCATCGTCATCTCCGCCACACGTCGAATGTGGCCGCCCGTGTAGGGCGAGCGCTCGTCGATGGCGGTTGCCATTACCTGCACGAAGGACTGGAACAGACGTTCCGTGTCGTCGATGAGGCGCACGTTGTTGACCGACACCGCCGCCTGCGACGCCAGCGACAGCACCAGGGGCTCATCCCCGCTGGGGAAGGCGCGGACCTCTCCCGTGGCTGGATCCTTGGCGTTGAGCAGCTGCAGCACACCGGTGATCTGATCTTCATGATCGCGCATGGGGACCATGAGCATGGACCGCGTGTGGTATCCGGTCATCCCGTCGTACTGCCGCGGTCCCTCAAAGCGGCGTGGCGCATCTTCGGCGTACACATCCTCGATGTTCAGCGTCTCGCCGCGTACGGCACAGAAACCGGACGCACTCGACTCATCGAGCGGCACCGGTGGCATGACGATACCCTCGTCGGTCTCGTGAGCCAGCTTCAGCGTGTCGTTCTGGGCGACTTCGAAAGTGAGGCTGTTGCCGCTGACCAGGAAGAGCGCACCGGCGTCGGCGCCGGTGAAGCGGCGGGCTTCGAGGAGGATCCGGTCGAGAAGCGTGTGCAGATCACGCTCCAGAGACAGGGCCGCGCCGATCTCGTTGAGTCGGCGAAGTCGGTCCTCCAGGTCCTGATCGAGTCGTTCGGTGGCCATCGAGACCTCGTCTGGCAGCCCGTTGATAAAGTCGCTCTGTTGGCGAGGCCGAGGCATTTCGGCCGGTGACAAGGCGCGCGACTGAAGCGGGTCAGTGGGACCCGTTGAGGAAGCGCAACACAGGCACCGGTCGAAAGGGCCGGCCGCAGCCCAGATGGGCTCTATCAACGGGCTGCTGGAGTGGAATGGGGGGCAAGCTACTGAGGGCCCCGCAGCATGTCAACGAGATCCCGGGACGCTGTCGATCTGCAGCCCCACGGCATGCCGCAACCCGGTCCTGTTCTCCAGACGCCAGCGCAGGCTGACCCGGACGGGACCGAGTGTCGCACGCAGGACGCCGACCAGGCGCAGGCCCCGCCCATACAGCGGCCGGATGCTGATCGCCTGTGGTAGTTCTGGCTCGTACTCATAGATGCGGGCGGCATAGCCACCCGTATCGAACAGGGTGACCAACCCCTCGATCTGCAGGCGTCGATGCCGCCAGCGCAGCGCCGTGGATCCAGCAGCCCCCTGCAGAGCGGTCACCGCCGCAGTGCGCATCACCTTCCGGTAGTCGACACCGTCAACGCGAGCCGTGAGCCGCAACTCATCCCGTGACCACCGGCCCTGCAGGCGGACGCGGTGGGTGGACTCATGCCCGGGACTGCCACCCGTCCAGAGTGAGCGCTCACGACGCTGCAGATCCCCGGTCCATTCTCCATGGCGCGAACGCCTCGTCAGGTGGACTCCCCCACCGCGCTTCCATGCCGGCAGCGGTTGCCGCCAGCGAGGCGCCGGCCTCATGGTGGCGTCCATCCACAAGCGCCAGCCACGTGCGCGAGCCTGCACAGTCAGGCCGTGTTCATCCGCCATATCGGCGCCGCTGGCAGCGGCGCCGAGGGGTGCGAAATAGCCCGGATCGTACCAGCGACCGATCAGGTCGATCCGGGTGCCCGCAGCGACCAGACCGGAGAGGCCAGCCAGCGCCCCCAGCCGGCGGCCGGCTCGGGCGGCCGCTGCGTACCATCGAACCGCGCCGCGCCGCACGTGCACATCGACGGCCGCACACGACAGGCGGCGACCGAAAAAACCGCTGGGGATCTCGTCCCGCCGCAGGTCGACTGCTCTCTGGAAGAACAGCCGCTGCACGGTGAAGCCGAGATCAGCGTGGGGCGTGTGCACCGCCCAGCGGCCCGCGGCGATGCGGCCGTGCAGGCCGGCCCGGGTGCTGGCGCCGCTGCCGCTGTGGTCACCGTCCTCCGGCAGCGACCTTGCCGTGCCACCGTCGTCGACCCGGGCATCCCAGCGCAGGACCCCGACGATGCCGGTGGCCGTCCAGTCTGGCTGCCGTCGCGTGATCGCCGCCCCGTCGACCGTACGACCCTCTGCCGCAGAGCGGTATCCGAGCACGGCGCCGTCCCGCCGGGGTGATGTGGAGGGTATGCTCGTCGATCGTGAGCGTCCGTGCAGCAGACCCTGGCCGAAGGCGGGACGCAGATGGCCGATGGTCAGGTCGGTCCTCTCGCCCCGGCGCAGCACATATCCCACGGCGTGATCCCGCCACAGCCTCTCGCCCGGATCGCGTTCGCTCAACACGGCCAGTTCCCACCGACCCGACTGGGCCACAACTCGCTGCAGCAGGCGCAGGCCCTCGACGGATGCCTCTGTCGCCTGCAGTCGAAGTCGGCTCTGAGTTCGGGTGACCGGTTCACTCTCCCGGCTCGACAGGTCGGTGCGGGCGTCCCCTGCTGCCGGCAGGGCAGGACCGGCGACGGCGCGTGCAACCGACAGACAGGCTCCCAGCAGGATGCAGCTGTGGATTCGCATGTCTGCTTCCCTGCAACCCTGGTGCCGACGGTTCCTCTGTTCAGGCGACAGTCGGCGTGGGTGCTGCAGGCGACAACCATGGGTGCAGCAGGAGTCAGGATCTGGCGACCGGCCGACAGCGGGCTATCTTCTCCGTCCCTGAACCCCGAGCCCGACGTTGTAAAGGATGCTGCGACCATGATGAAGTTTGGAACCTGCAATGAGTACTTCGAAGACTGGGCCATCGAGGATGTCTTTGCCTACGCCGCCGACGTGGGGTACGACGGTGTCGAGATCGCTCCCTTCACCCTGGCCGATTCGGTGGATGACATCCCTCTGGCCAGGCGCCAGCAGATTCGTGCCGCCGCCGAGACGTCCGGCGTCGAGGTCATCGGCCTGCATTGGCTGCTGATCAAACCGGAGGGGCTCTACACCAATCACGTCGACGACGACATCCGCAACCGAACCCGCGATTACTTCCAGTCGCTGGTGCAGTTCTGTGGCGACGTGGGCGGCAAGGTGATGATCATCGGCTCGCCGAAGCAGCGGAACGTCCAGCAGGGCTGGGACTACGACGAGACCTGGGAGCGTACCAAGGGGGTGTTCCGGGATTGCCTGCCACTGGCGGCCGACAATGACGTGACCCTGTGCATCGAAGCACTGAGCCCGGATCAGACCAACTTCATCCAGACGGCAGAGGAGGCGCGTCGGATGGTGGCTGAAATCGACCATCCGAACTTCCAGACGATGATCGACGTCTGCTCAGGGTCATCGGAAAAGAATCCGCCGGCGCAGCTGATGCGGGAGACGAAGGATCATCTCTGGCACGTACACGTGAATGACGCCAACAAACGGGGGCCCGGTTTCGGCGACACCGATTTCGTCTCGGTCATGCGAGCCCTGCGGGAGATCGACTACAGCAAGTACGTGTCGGTGGAAGTCTTCGACATGGCGCCCGACCCGAGGACGATCGCCGCCGGCAGTCTGAAGTACCTGAAAGGGATCGTCGACGGACTGTCGTAGAGATCCGCGTCAGGACTCTTCGTTGTTCTTCTCGTCGTCCTTGTTGACGATGTCCCAGACCATCTTGTCGAAGTCCTCCTGAGCCTGGCGCCGTTTCTCCTGCTCGCCGCCCAGCAACTGGCTCAGCAACCCGGCGAGACGCTCCGGATCGGACTCGCCAACCTTCGCCATGTGTTTGATTTCCTGGATCGAGCGCTCCAGGGGCGTCAGTGGCTTGGCCTTGGCTTTGGCTTTGCCACCGTTGCCGGCCTTATCCTCTTTGCCGGTATTCTTGAGCAGCCTGGAGAAAAGGCCGCCGCCCGACTTCGCGGCACCTTTCTTCTTCTTTTTCTTCTTGCCGTTGCTCTTGCCGTTCACGTGGGATCCGTTCTCACGCCGCGGTGGGGTCGACACCGTCATCGTCAGGGTGGTCGAGGGCGGGCCAGCCCGTTTCGCGCAGTCGTTGATAGTCCTTGCTGAGTGTCGCTGTCATCTCCTCGCCGAGCCGCAGCAGGATCATGCAGCCCATGGCCGGATCGGTGGCCAGGATATCGGTGAGGTCCGGCTTGAAGAAACCGATCAGCTCGCTTCTCTCGGCGGCGACGACCGAAGTGCTTCGGGGCGTGTCATCGAGCAGGGCGAACTCGCCGAGCAGCTCCTCGCGACCGAGGGTGCCGACCACCTCCCGCCCGTCCTCACGATCACGCACGATGTGCACCGAACCAGTGCGCACGAGGTACAGTCCGGACTGCTGGACGCCACGCTGGATGACGACCTCACCACGGGCGAACTCACGCACATGGACGAGATGCGTGAGGGTTTGCAGCTCCTTCGCCCGCAGCAAGCTGAAGATCGGCACCCGGCCGAGGAGCTTCACCAGAGGCTCCTTCTCCCCTGACACGTCAGACGAGAAGAAATTCTCCCACTCCGGGTCGATGACCCGCTGGTGGGTTGTGCTCGTTTCGGTCATGCGGCAAAGATAGCGACGTCCTCTCCAGAGGGCGACCCCGTATTGCCGTATCTGGACAATTGGGCGTAGTTGTGCAGCTTCATGTGGTACCCATTACCTGCGGAGAAAACGAGCGTGGTACATCCAGTTCGAGTCGGCATCATCGGCCTTGGTCAGCGCGGCCTGCAGCACCTGAATTGCCTGTGGCGGATCGCCGACGCCAGAATCGTCGCTCTCTGCGACCCCTTCGAGGAGAATCTGGCGGAGGCGAAGATCAGCGGCTTCGTCGACGATTTCTCTCTGGAAGGTATCCGCACGTTTTCCCGGTTTTCCCACATGCTCGACAGCGCCACCTCGGATGACGCCTTCGGCCTGGATGCGCTCTACTTCTGCATCCCCCCGAATCGGCATGACGGCGAGGTCATCGCCGCTGTCGCGGCGGGCATCCACGTCTTCGTCGAGAACCCGGTCAGTCTGTTCTATGACGAGGCCATCGAGATGGAAGCCGCCATCCGGCAAGCCGGTGTCATCGGCACCGTCGGCTTCAACCAGCGCCACGACCACCGGCACGAAGCCATGCACGATTTCCTGCAGGACAAGCGCCTGGTGATGGCCACCGCTGTGGGCAACGGCGCCCTGGAGGCCCATTCCACCAAGCACACGCGCACCGAACAACTCGGCGGGCCGGGCAACCGGGTGTGGGCGGCGAGCGCTGCCTGGTCGGGTACGACCGTCGTTGAATCGGGTATTCACCAGTTGGATACCATGCGCTACTGGGCGGGAGACGTGGCCTGGACGAGAGCCGACTATGTGCATCGCGACGCCGCTGACATCGAGGATGGCGGCGACAACCCGTACGCCTACTCGGTCACCTTCGGCTTCGAATCGGGGCTGCTCTTCAACTTGCTGATGTCCCGTCTGCGCAAGACCTTCTGGGGCGACGGCTACGCCGGCCTCATGTGGGACCACGGCCACGTGAAGGTGGAGGGCGAAGAAGTGGCCGCCTACTACTATGAAGGGCCGTATCCGCCAGTGTCAGGCAGGCCGTCGGTGGACGATCTGCGCCACGTGCTGCCCGGGCCGGAGAAACGGGACGCCACTCTGCACATCAACCAGTGCTTCGTCGAGGCCGTCGCCAGGGGTGACGCCTCGGTACTGCGCAACACCTTCTCATCGAGTATGAACAGCCACGCCGCCGTTCTTGCCGCCAACCTCTCGGACCAGATGGGTGGACGCAAGATCCAACTTGCCGACTTCGCCGCAAGTGCGGAGTTCGCCGACTTTCGCCGCAAGCCCGTTCAGGAGACCTGAAGCATGCCGAATTACACCTTCGACCATATCCATCACGAAACGACGGACGTCACCGCCGCCGTCGATTTCTACCAGCGTGTTTTGGGCGCCACCGCAGGCGATCCTTTCGAGCGCGGCGGAGCTACCTGGGTCGAGGTTCACATCGGTCCCGTGCAGGTGACGGTCACCGACCGCGAATTCGCACCCATGGAACTGGGTCGCTATCAGGGCCTCGATCACTTCGCCCTGAACACCGATGACTTCGACGCCACCCTCGCTCATCTCGAGCAGGAAGGCGTACACATCTGGTTCGGCCCCGTACAGATACCTGATACGGGACGCCGCATCGTCTTCATCGACGGCCCCGACAGCGTCAAGATCGAGTTGATGGAGAAGGTGTGAGTCAGGCGACGGGCCGTCAGCGTCGGCCCTTCGGACTGTGGGACAGTGCCGTCGGCGTCGATGACGTGACCGACGGCATCGGACTCCGAACCCCGACCTACGACACCGATGGCCGCAGCCTCATCTGGCTGGAACGGCGTGGTGCGGATGCCGTCCTGCTGTGCCGGTCACGCGGCGAGGTGGCGCCACGTGAACTGGCCAGCGGTCACCGCATTCGGACGAAGGTGTTCTACGGCGGCGGCGAGTTCACCGTCGGCCGCGGCTGTGTGGTTTTCGTTGACGACGGTTCGCGGCTGTTTGTTCAGCCTCTGGATGGGGGCCGGGCACGGGCGCTGACCCCGGCCTTCGGGCATCCGTCGGCGCCGACGGTCTCACCTGACGGCCGCTGGATCATCTACGTCCACAGCGACGGCCGCACCGATCGCATCGCTTTCGTCGGGTCCCAGGGACACCAGTGGCCGCAGTGGCTGGCGGAGGGTGCCGACTTCTACATGCAGCCAGCCTGGCACCCACGGGGACGCATGCTAGCCTGGGTGGAGTGGGATTTCCCCAACATGGCCTGGGACGGTACCCGACTGATGCTGGCAGATCTGCGCCTGTCCGCGTCGGGACCCACCGTTTCTGCCTCCAGGGCGATCGCTGGTGGCGACGAAACCTCCGTGTTCCAGCCGGAGTTCTCACCCGACGGCCGCTGGCTGGCCTACGCCAGCGACGAGGACGGTGAGTGGAGCCGCCTCTATCTGCGCGACCTGCAAAGCGCTGAGATCATCTGTCTCACACCTGATGACGAGGGGGACGTCGCCATGCCGGGATGGGTCCAGGGCCTCAGGACACACGCCTTCTCCGGCGATGGCAAACGCCTCTACTTCACCCGCAGCCACAACGCCGAACGGCGGGCTTTTGTCTGCGATCTGGCGACGCGTCATGTCATGCCTGTCGAAACCCTGTCGGAGTATGCCTGGGTGACCCACCTGGCAACCGCTCCTCGCGGTGACGAACTCGCCGTCGTCGCCAGCACACCCCATCAATCGGATCGGATCCTGTCACTGCGCACCACACGGCAGAGCGCCGCCCCGGCGGTCCAGGCTCGATCCGGAAGTGAGGCGCTGGATTCAGCCGCCCTGTCGAGCCCCGAAGCGGTGGACTGGACGGCTGCGGATGGTTCTGCCGCCCACGGTCTCTACTACCCGCCATCGAACCCCGGCTTCGACAGCGACGGGCTGCCGCCGCTGCTGGTCCACGTTCACGGCGGCCCCACGGGTCAGTCCGATGTGAGTTACGACGCCGAGGTCCAGTACTTCGCCACTCGCGGCTGGGGCGTGCTGCTGGTCAATCACCGTGGCTCCACCGGCTATGGCCGGCGCTACATGACCGCCATGCGTGGCAACTGGGGGGTGTACGACGTGGAGGACAGCATCGGCGGCGCCCGGCACCTGGTGGATGAGAGCCGGGTCGACGCCAGCCGTCTCGTCATCTCCGGTGGCAGCGCCGGCGGCTATACCGTGTTGCGCACCCTCACCCTGCATCCCGGGTTCTTCCGTGCCGGCGTCTGCCGCTACGGTATCTCGAACCTCTTCGGCCTGTCCGATACGACCCACAAGTTCGAGTCACGCTACAACGATCACCTCCTCGGTCCCCTGCCCGAGGCTGCACCTCGATATCGTGAGCGATCACCCATCAACGCCGCCGACGCCCTTCAGGATCCCGTGATCCTGTTCCAGGGCACCGAGGATGACGTCGTGCCCCGGGACCAGTCCGACGCCATCGTCGAGTCTCTGCGCGAGCGCGGCATTCCCCACGAGTACCATGTCTACGAGGGCGAGGGACACGGCTTCCGGCGACCCGAGACGAAGCGGCATTACCTGCAGGCGGTGGACGCCTTCCTGCGGCGCCACGTGTTGTTCGCATGAACTACGAGACCGTCATCGGCATGGAGGTCCATGTCGAACTGCACACCCGGTCCAAGATGTTCTGCCGTTGCCCGGCCGAACACTTTCAGGTCGGTGCCAATCAGCATGTCTGTCCCGTGTGCACGGCACAGCCGGGCGCCCTGCCCGTCATCAACGGCCGGGCCATCGAATTGACGGTGATGACGGGGATGGCCCTGGGCTGTGAGATCCGCCCGCACTCCGTCTTCGCCCGCAAGAACTATGTCTATCCCGATCTGCCCAAGGGATACCAGGTGTCGCAGTACGAACTGCCTCTGTGTGAACACGGCCAGGTTCAGATACCCGTAGACGGCGACGCCAAAGGGGGCGGGGCGGAAAAGTGCATCAAAATCGAACGTGTCCACCTCGAGGAGGACACGGGCAAACTCGTACACCAGGGCAACGCCAGTCTCGTGGACTACAACCGGGCCGGTGTGCCGTTGATGGAAATCGTCACCGACGCCTCGATCCGCTCCGCTGACGAGGCTTTCGCCTACGTACAGAAGATCCGTCAGCTCGTCCGCTACCTGGGAGCCTCCACGGGGGACATGGAGAAAGGCGCCATGCGCTGCGAGGCCAACATCTCCGTGCGACCGGCAGGCTCCGAGGCCTTCGGCACCAAGGTGGAGGTGAAGAATCTGAACTCCTTCCGCGCCGTGCGAAACGCCATCGAGTATGAGGTGAAGCGACAGATCGAGGTACTTGAGGAGGGAGGCACTCTGCGCCAGGTGACCATGGGATGGGACGAGAGTGCCAACCTGACCAGGGAGCAGCGCTCAAAGGAATTCTCCGACGACTACCGGTACTTCCCCGAACCGGATCTGCTCGATGTCGACGTCACCGCCCAGTGGATCGATGACGTGCGGGCCCAACTGCCGGAGCTGCCTGACGATCGCGCCGCCCGACTCACCCTGCAGATCGGCGCCGAGGATGCCGCCCTCATCTCGGAGGATCGCGACGTGGCTGACTGGTTTGAGGCCGTCGTGGCTACAGGCGCCGATCCCCGGGCCGCGGCCAACTGGATCACCGGTGAAGTCTTCCGCCTGCTGAAGGACACCGATGGCAGCATGGAGGATGTGCCGGTGACGCCGGGCCAGCTTGGCGAATTGATCGGCCTGGTGACGGCCCAGACCATCAGTGGGTCTGCCGCCAAGGAGGTCTTCGCCGTCATGTGGGCCGACGGTGGCGCGCCGGCCGACATTGTGGCCGCAAAAGGACTGCAGCAGGTCTCCGACAGTGGCGAGCTGGAAGGTCAGGTCGACGCCGTCATCGCCGAGCACGCGGATGCCGCCGACAAGGTACGTGCCGGCGACGGCAAACCCATCCAGTTCCTCATGGGCATGGTCATGCGGGCCTCCAAAGGCAAGGCCAACCCGCAGATGGTACAGCAGCTGCTGCGCGACAAGCTCGAGGGATAGTACTCCTCCCCATCACACCACCAGATCGAGCTGCTGCACCGTGCCGGCGCCTCCTTCTTCCTTGAGATAGATACCCGAGCTGCGCACGATGCCCTGCAGCTGGTTCTCGTCATCCTTGACCTGGAAGGGTGTGGCCACCGAGTTCAGGTAGATGGCGCCGACTCCGGCCTGGCCCAGGGCGATGAGGTGATCGTTGCCCTCGGCATCCTTCTGCCAGATGCGCAGGCTGCCGTAGATCGAGTCCCCTTCGTCGATGAAATCGTTGCCGTCTTCATCGTGCACGGCCAGTTCGCCGAAGCCGCTGCCCGTCGTCGGGCCGAAGAGCTCCGAACCGTCGTCGACGATGCCGTTGTTGTTGGCGTCGTGGGCGAGGAACCCGGAGTTGGGGCTGACGAAGTGGATCTGGTCGGCCGTGCCGTCGGTATCGAGGTCGAAGGAATAGGTCCTCTCCGTCAACTCAGCGGCGGTACCTTCGAAATTCACGACGAGGGGATCCTGCACGTCCGCACCGAGGCGGACCTCGCCAGATGTCTCCGACAGGAACTGCCGGCCCATGGTCAGCTCCACATCGAAGTCGATCTGTTCACCATCCGCGGTATGCACCACACCGCTGGCGGCAAAGCTCGTCGTCTCCCGTTCGTAGTGACGATCCTGATAGGAGTAGATGAGTCCTGCCCGCCGCTCCGAGTCCTGTCCCGCCTCGGCGGCCGGGTCATCCTCCTTCGGCGCGTCTGTGGCCTTCGGTGGGACTTCTGCGGATACCGGCTCGGCAAATGCGGCCAGGTCCAGATCAGCCGGATCGAGAATGCTGAACTCCCCGCCGGAGAAAGCCTCCACCGCGGCCTGGATCAACTCCATCTTGAAACGATCCTTCGGCTGCAGCTGCGTGTCGAAGGGCTGAGCTCCCATCATGCCGAGGCCGCCCAGGTCGAGGCCAAAACCCTGCAAGGCGTCGCTCAGCGTGCTCTTCAGCTCCTCGGGAGAGGGCAGCTTCTGCCCGGCTTCGGTGGCACGTTGCACCAGCGCCGTGCTCAGTCCCTGGCCGGCGGCATCGAGGCCAGCCAGTTCGGCGTCGAGCAGACTGGGTTGTTCGAAGGCGGCAGAGGACTGCGTTCGCTCTCGCGAGCTCAAACTCTGTGTCGTCGTACCATCATTGTCCTGCACCACAATCGCCAGCTCTTCGCGGCGCGTGTGGTTCTGCGTCAGCGCGTGCTGCGCCGACAGATCGATCTGGGCGCTCGTGACTCGCACGATCCATGCTCCTGTGAGTGGTGACCGGAACCGTGAGAGCGCAAGCCCTCGGATCATATTGCATCCGTCGGCGTCCGGGCGGACCGGGCGGTCCGCAATGCCAGCCGGGGAGGCCGGCAACTACCCGCATTCCCCTTATCGGCGAATCGTCGATTTTCCTCCACCCACCCATTTCTTGCCCCTGCCTTGACGTGGCACTAGGTTGCCGTCTGACCGGATACCTGCGATCACGATCCTGCCGCCGACACTCCACCTGGCTTCCACCGACACATCCACCGCCGCTGAACTGCTGGCTGAACGCGAGCGTGTCTCGCTGATATGGGCGACACGAATCCGTATGGGGTTCTGCCTGTTTGCCAGCCTGTTGACGTTGTTCGTCGCCGGGCGTCGCAGTGAGGCCATCGTCCTCGGCCTCCTGTTCCTGCTGTTCTTCCTGCTGCAGCTGTTCCTGCTGCGGCGTCTGATGGCCGGCGCCCGGGCCGACCATGTCGGTCTGTTCGGGACCCTCGCGGATGTGGCCATACTGTGCACCCTGCCGGTCATCTGGCACGTGATCTACAGCAACGAGTTCACGCCGCTGCTGCATCTGTCAAAACACAACCTGACGGCAACCAGCCTGGCCCTCATCACCGTCAACGGCCTCGCCTTGCGGCCCCTCAACCCGATCGTGATGACTGTCGCTGCCGTTGCGCTGCACGTCTTTCTCGCCTTGGTGGGCATCTTCGACTCCCGCCTCGGCGGCTCTTCGCAGGCACTGCTGGAGGCCCTGGGTGACGGTATGAGTGCCCTCGATCTGGCCTTTGTCACTCCGGTCATCATCGCCATAGCCGGAGCCTTCGTCGCCCTGGCCGCACACGCAGCGCGCTCCACTGTACACGAGGCCGTCGGCCGTGAACACGCCGAGGGGCAGCTGCGGCAACAGCAGCTGGAGCTGGTCCTGGAGGCGAAGATGGCCGCGGTCAGTGACCTCGTAGCGGGTGTCGAGCACGAGGTCAACAACCCCCTGGGGGCCATGCGCAGCTCCACCGATACCGGCACCCGCGCCGTCTCCCGTATCCGTCAGGAACTGGAAACGGTGATCACCGAACCGCCGGCGTCGCTGCTCCGCTCCCTGGCGAACGATTGATGCAGGTCATGAGCTCCATCCGCGGCTTCGTACAACTGGACCATGCCGAGCTGCAGCGGGTGGACCTGGCCCAGGTGGTCACGGCCGTCGTCGATCGCGAGCGTGGCGCCCTGCGGCCGGACACCGACGTCGTCCATGACCTGGCGCCGGGTCTCGTCATCGAGATCGATCCCCGGCGCGTGAGCGAGGCCTTGGCGACGTTGATACGTAACGCCGGCGAGTCCTTCGATGGTCCAGGCAAGTTGACCATCCGTCTGGCGACAGCAGAGGCGACCGTCCACATCGATATCGAGGACACGGGACGGGGCATGACAGCTGACCTAGTTGACGGCCTGTTCGACATCGACTTCTCCCATGGCGAGCGCACGCGGGCACGCTTCGGCCTGCCGCTGTGCCGCAGTATCGTGCAACGTCACGGGGGCAGCGTCGGCATCACCAGTGAACCGGGTGTCGGCACGACGGCACGGATCCGACTCCCGTCAGGAGATCCAGACGCATGATACCGAAGGGTTGTGACACCATGGTCGCCCTGCCGGCGGCAACGGCACACGGACAGACACTCTTCGCCAAGAACAGCGATCGCCCCTGGGATGAATGCCAGCCCCTGGAACTACACGAGCGCCGTTACCACGAACCCGGGAGCGTGACACGGTGTCAGTTCGTCTCGCTGCCCGAAGTCGAGGTGACCTGGCGGCACGTCGGCTCACGGCCCTGGTGGTGTTGGGGGTACGAGCATGGCTTCAACGAACACCAGGTCGTCATCGGCAACGAGGGCCTGGGATCGAAGTTCGACAGTGCCCCGGAATCGCGGCTCATCGGCATGGAGATTCTGCGCCTCGGCCTGGAGCGCGGACGGACGGCACGTGAGGCGGTGGACTGGATGACCCGTGCCATCGACGAGTACGGCCAGGGCAAATTCGACAACGACGCCGGTGTGCGCACCTACGACAACGGCTACATCGTCGCTGACCCGCGCGAAGCCTTCGTCATCGAGACGGCGGGACACGAGTGGGCGGTGCAGCGTGTCGAGGGCGGCCTCGGCATCAGCAATGTCTACAGTGTCGAGACCGACGCCGAGTGCCTGTCGGCCAGGGCCGAGTCCACCGCCGTCGAGCGCGGCTGGTGGTCCTCCGCAGACGGAGCCTTCAGCTTTGCCGACGCCTACAGCGCCAACGACCGAAGCGAGGGCAGCGGCGCCATGCGCCGCAAACGCTCGTGTGCCGTGCTGGGAGACCGGACCGGCTCCATCGACACTTCGGTGATGATGTCTCTGCTCCGCGATCACTCGGACGCCGGGCAACCGGGTGAGCCCTTCCGCACGGACCTGACAGGCAAGGGCATCTGTATCCATTTTAACGACGGGCCGAAGGGCGGCAACACGGCCGCCAGTCTGGTGGCCGACCTCTGTGCCGACGCGTCCCGTCTGCCCGTCTACTGGTGCAGCTTCTACTCACCCTGCCAGGCGCCGTTCTTTCCCGTATTCCTGCAGGGGGCATTACCTGAGGTACTGGCCATCGGCGGGGAACGATCGACGGCGGACAGCCCCTGGTGGCGTTTCCTGGACCTGGCCCACCTTGCCCGGGAGGATGCCCCCCACCGCGTCGAAGCGGTCCGTGCCCGTTGGCATGAATTCGAAACCCAGCTGCGCCAAAGCGCCTACACCTTGGCAGCCGAGACGAAACAGATGATCGACGCGGGAGATGCTGCCGAGGCAGAGACGAAGCTGTCCGGCTACATGGCGGACACCGTCGATCGCATGCTGGCCACTGCCGAGGAATTGATCAGGGAGTTCCAGCCGGCAGGAATCCCTTCGTGAGCCAACCCGAACCTGCGGCCACCACCGGCGGCCTGCCTGCCCTGACGGAGAACCTGAACCTCCGCTATGTCGCCTTCACCTTGCTGTACGCGGCCCAGGGGCTGCCCTACGGACTGCTGTCCATCGCCGTCCCAGCCTACATGGCAGAGCAGGGGCTGACACCGACACAGATCAGCTCGTACATGGGCATCATCCTGTTGCCCTGGAGCCTGAAGCTGATCAACGGTCCCATCATGGACCGCTGGAGCTACCTCGTGATGGGGCGCCGGCGGCCATGGATCCTGCTGGCGCAGGCGGGTATGGTCACTACCTCTGTGATCATGGCCCTGACACCCGACCCGATGCAGCACCTGTTCGCCCTGACCGCTCTCGGATTTCTCACCAATTTCTTCACTGCCTTCCAGGATGTCGCCGTCGACGGCATGGCCGTGGAGATCATCCCGGTGGAGCAACAGCCCAAGGCCAATGGCTTCATGTGGGGCGGCAAGGGACTGGGTGTGGCCGGCGCCACCGCCGGGGGCGCCACGGCCTCGGCGCAGCGCTGCTGGCCCAGGCCCTCGTTGTCGCCATCGTCATGCTGCTGCCGCTGCTGGCCCGGGAACGCCAGGGAGAACGCCTGCTGCCGTGGACGGCCGGGCAGGCTTCCGATGTGTCCCGCTCCCTGCAGCTGGAGGGCTGGATCGATATCGGACGATCGCTGTTGCGGGTGGTCCTGCTGCCGGTCAGTCTGATCGCCACTCTCGTGTTCTTTGCCTACAACCTGATTCGCGGTTTTGTCGACGCCCTGCTGCCCGTGCTCACCGTGCAGGAGATGGGATGGACCCACACCGACTTTTCGGAGTTGTCCGCCACTGCCGGTCTCGTCTCCGGTGTTCTCGGCATGGTGGCCGGTGGCTGGCTGGTGGAGCGTCTTGGCCGCCGACGGACCATCGCCGCGGGGGTCCTGCTGCTGGGCGGAGGCGCCGCCGCCATGGCTCTGCTCGCCGCTGCCTGGTCGCAGCGCCTGCCGGCACAGGCCTTCATCAGCGCCTACTACATCCTCGACACCCTCATCAGCATCTCCTTCCTGGCGACGATGATGGCGATCTCGTGGAAGCGCGTGGCCGCCACGCAGTTCTCCCTCTACATGGCCGTGGCCAACATGGGCCTGTCAGGGGGGGCTGCTCTCTTCGGTCCGTTGCAGGGGTTGCTGTCCTATCCCCACCTGTTCTACATCGTCGTCGCCGTCGGCCTCTTCGTCCTCTCTCTGCTGCGCTTCATTGATGTGGGGGCCATGCTGGACCGCATGGAGCGTCTGTGACCAAGTCACCGAGGGCGCTGGTCCATGCCCTCGGCGAGCCCCCGCCGGATGCCCTGGATGTTCCGGATGTGTCCTACTCGGGGCGGTGCCCCGTGACCGACGTTGAGCTGTCCCTCTCGCCCACGCCCACCGTCATGGCCGAAGCGCAGCGCCTGCAGCGGTACCTGGACGAGTGTCGGGAAGCGACGGTCGGTTTCAGCACCGCTCATCTGTGCGAGCCGGCGGCGGGCAAGATGTTCGGCGTCATGCTGTGCCGTGACACGGAGGACCAGCTGGGAACGCTGCGTGCCTTTTCAGGAGAATGGCAGACCTGGGAAGCCCCCGACGGATGGGTGCCCTCCAGCGGGCATCTAGCCGAGTACGCCTCGGCACGGCAGCAGACCGAAACCCGCGTCGCCGAACTCACGCGGCAGATCGATCAGCTGAAGACCCAACCCACCAGCAAGCCGTTACGGCGCGAGATCGAGACCATCAAGATCGAGCGCGGCCACCTGTCGCGGGAACTGACGGATCGGATCCATGCCGCCTACCGCTTCGAGAACGCGCTGGGTGAGATCCTTCCCCTCACCGAAGTCGATACAGGCGCCCCGAGACCACCGACGGGTATGGGTGACTGCTGCGCACCGAAACTGCTGCAGGCTGCCATCCGCAGTGGGCTGACGCCCCTCGGCATGGTGGAGTTCTGGTGGGGATCACCGTCCGTCGTCCATCCTCGAGTGGAGGGTGTCTGTTACGGTTCGTGCCGGAGCAAGTGTTACCCCATCCTCGGATTCCTGCTGCGCGGAGTGGAAGCGGCTCGCCGCATCGTGTCGTGAGATTCCTCCCGCCCGACATCACACACCAGCCGCTCTGTGTCCTGCACCAGGAAGAGAGCTTCGTCGTCGTCGACAAGCAGCCCGACTTCCTCTCCGTTCCTGGACGGGGACCGGATCTGGCCGATTGTGTCGTGGCCCGCGTGCGGGAACTCTTCCCTGCTGCGTGTGGCTCGCTGGCTGCTCACCGGCTGGATATGGAAACGTCGGGGCTGATGGTCCTGGGACTCAACCCGGAGGCGCACCGCCACCTGTCCCTGCAGTTTGAACAGCGCCGGGTACGGAAGACCTATGTCGGACTCGTCGAGGGAATGGTGGAACCGGACTCGGGACACGTCGAACTCGCCTTCCGCGTCGATCTGGACGACCGCCCACGGCAGATCCTCGATCCCGAGCACGGCAAGCTGGGCGTCACAGACTGGGAGGTCATCGAACGCCACGCCGACTCAACCCGCCTGCGTTTCACCCCGCTCACAGGCCGCACTCACCAGTTGCGTGTCCACGCCGCCCATCCCGAGGGCATCGGCCACCCCATCATCGGTGACCGCCTCTATGGTAGACCGTGGCCGACCGTTGAGATCGCGCAGCGATCTATGGATCACCGATCCGACGCCCGCATGCTGCTGCACAGCACAAGCCTCAGCTTCCACCACCCGGTCAACGACAACTGGCTCGAGTTCGAGATCTCTGTACCCTTCTGATGAACCGTAGAGATCGCGCCCGATCTGCCTCTCCGTAGAGATCGCGCAGCGATCTCGTACCGAGGCGTCTGAAACCGCGCTCGTCAGTGGATCACCGATCCGACGCCGACGACGAGGCGTCTGAATCCGTGCTCGTCAGTGGATCGCCGAACCGACGCCGGCGGCGAGGCGTCTGAATCCGCGCTCGTCAGTAGATCACCGAACCGACGCCGCCGACGCCGCCGCGATGATCGCGCGCACCCGCTCCGCGTCCGTCACCCCACGCACTCGATCCGCTGACCCATCATTGCCCATCGTTACCGCGCGATCGCCCGTCGCCATGACTACCTCGCGCCTTGCCGAGAAGTGGACCTCCTGCACGCCCGTTTCATGTATGAGTTCGCCGACATGGGTCTCATCGATGCCCGCGCCCGGCATGATGACGATCCGCCCTCCCGCCGCGTCCACCAGGTGCCGGAGAAGCCCCCGTCCTTCCCAGGCACTGGACGCCTGTCCGGAGGTGAGAACACGATCGATGCCCAGGCCGATCAGCCCCTCCAGGGCCGCGTCCGCGTCGGGCACGACATCGAAGGCCCGGTGAAACGTCACGCTCATGGGCCGGGCGTCCTCGACGAGCCGCGCCGTCCGCTCCACATCGGGTCCGCCATCCGTTTCCAGCGACCCGATGACGACGCCCTCGGCCCCACTCTCTCCGGCCGCTTCGATATCCCGCCGCATCACGTCGAACTCCGCGGTATCGAAGTGGAAGTCGCCGGCGCGGGGTCGTATCAGTACATGAACCGGAAGATCGACCGACGCCTTCGTTGACCGCATCAACCCGACACTCGGCGTCGTGCCGCCAACAGACAGAGTCTGACACAACTCGAGCCGATGCGCACCGCCGCTCTGGGCGGCGATCGCTCCGGTTACCCCATCGACACAGACTTCACACGTGGGTCGATTGATCACCAGATCGAGTAACCGCCATCAACGACCAGATCGTGGCCGATGACATAACTCGCCGCGTCGGAAGCCAGGAACACCAGCGCCCCCTGGAGATCGGTGGGATCTGCGAGTCGACCCATGGGGGTGTTCTCCCGCCACGTGTCACCCATGTCGTCGATGGCCGGGGCCGTCATCGGCGTTACCGTGTGTCCCGGGCTGATGCAGTTGACCCGCACACCGCGGCCTGCCCACTCGGCGGCACAACTGCGCGTCACCTGCACGACACCGGCCTTTGCGGCATTGTAGTTCACCTGGTTCTGCGGTCTGTTGACGATCCGGGCTGAGATCGACGCCACGTTGACGATTGCACCCGATCCGGCCTCCAGCATGGCCCGGCCCTCCGCCTGGCAACAGAGGAAGACACCCTTCAGGTTTACTGCCACCACCGAATCCCACACTTGTTCCGGCATCGATTCGGCATCTCCTCTGCGGGCGATCCCGGCGTTGTTCACGGCGATGTCGATACGGCCATAGCGCTGCACGACGGTCTCGACCATGCCCGCCACAGCCTGCGAGTCGGTCACGTCCACGCCCAGACCCAAGCCTTCTTCTCCACCCAGTTCGCGTGCGGCAGCCACCGCCGCCGCCGCATCGATGTCGGCTATGACGGTGATGGCTCCGGCCTCGTGCAGGGCCTGGGACAGCGATCGGCCGATGCCACGACCACCGCCGGTAACCAGTGCTACCTTGCCATCCAACCGGAACCGCTCGAGGATGCTCACAGCGACACCTTTCCTATGGTCGGCGCAGCAGTTCGCCCACGCGCTCCGCCACCAGCTCCTCCTCACCATCCTCCAGATGCTGGGGGTTGAGCCAGATTGCCCCGTTCGCCGCATCAGCGAACACGGCCACCGCCGGGTCGCCCCCCTCCAGAACATCATCCAACTCACGGATGGTCCGTCCCACCACACCTTCGTCGATGGCCAGCCGCGTGCGCGGAATGACGAGGGGCCGGCCACCGCGTGTCGGGAAGGCGACCTCTCCCTCAACACCATCGATACCTTGCAGTATGTCGCGCATGCGCTCCGCCATGCCCTGCCATCGTGCCAGGCGGGCCGGCTCGTCCATAGCGACGAAACGCCGCAGGGCGAACACGAGGCCGACGATCTGCTCCTTGCTGACCTTCAGCGGGCGACCGATGCCCGGGTTGGGAAAGGCCTGACCCCGCGCCGCTGCCACCCACTCCGCCTTGCCACACAGGATGCCCGTGTCATTGGGGCCCGCAATGTCCTTGCCGCCACTGAACAGCACCAGGTCTCCTCCGGCTTCATGAAAGGCGTTCAGGTTGCTCACCGGCGGCAGCTCCGCCGCCGCGTCGACGATGACGGGGATCCCGTGCTCGTGGGCGACCTCAGCCACGTCTGCCAGGG
>PBSR01000069.1 GCA_002726335.1 Gemmatimonadaceae bacterium | reverse complement strand
GCGGCGGCCGGGAGCAATCTGGACGGTGAGTTGCGCGAAGCGGCGGCCGGCGAGGCCCACCGCCTCACCTGTTCGCCAGGCACCTTCGGATTGCCGGCCGGCTCGGAGGTGGCGTGACGGTTGGAAGCGGTCCTCGACGAGGTACGCCAGATCGTATTCTACGACGATACCGGCGGTGAATTCTCGATGACGGTCAGCGGTGGAGTCGCCGAATTGTCGGACGATAGAGCCACCCTGGATGACCTGATCCGCATCGCCGACGACGCCCTCTACGAAGCCAAGGAAGGTGGGCGCGACCGGGTGATTGTGGCCGGCGACGACACCGCCCGGTGACCCTGCTGCCGCCGGTGCTCAGGCACCGTAATTTCGCGCTCTTCTTCTCCAGCCTGTTCATTTCGAACACCGGTATCTGGATGGCGCAGACCGCGCAGGGCTGGCTGGTCTACGACCTGACCGGCTCGGCGACGCTGGTCGGGGTGTCGTTTGGCGCGTTTGGCATCCCGATGCTGGTGCTGCCGTACTTCGGCGGCCTGCTGGCCGATCGGGTCGATCGCCGCCGATTGATGGCCATGATGCAAACCGGTGCCGCCGGCATCGCGCTGATCATCACGGCGCTGGTGGCATCCGACAACATCGCGGTCTGGCACCTGGTGACGGCCAGCTTCTTGCAGGCGGTGGTGAACTCGTTCGATCAACCGGCTCGCCAGGCGTTGTTGCCCGACCTGGTACCGGTCGAGGATCTGCGGCCGGCGATTGCGCTGAACTCGGTGGTCTTCACCGGACCGGCCTTCATCGGCCCAGGCATCGTCGGCCTGATGATCGGCACCCTCGGCTGGCCGCTGGCGACGGCCTTCCTGGTGGACGCGCTTTCGTTCTTCGTGGTCGTGGCCGGGTTGCTGCTGATGCGCCTGTCGCCGTTCCTACCGGCGGCGGCCGGACGCGACTCCTTCTTCGCCGGGCTGTACTTCGCGGCCGGGCATGCGGTGATCTTGCCGACACTGCTGCTGGCCGCGGTCACCAGCCTGCTGGGACGTTCCTACCAGTCGCTGCTGCCGGTGATCGCCGAGGACGTGCTTGACGTCGGCATCCAGGGACTGGGGCTCATGGCTTCAGCCGCCGGGCTGGGCACGATCGCCGGGGCGCTGGTGGTGAGCTCGGGCCGGCGCCTGCCGCGCGATGGCGCGCTGGCGCTGCTGTCGGCCGTCGGATTGGGTCTCTTGCAGATCGGCGTCGCGTATTCGACTAACTACGCGATCTCGCTATTGCTGCTGTTTCTGCTAGGCCTGCTCATCACCTTTATGACCACCGGTATCCGCGCGATTCTGCAGCTGCTCACGCCCCGCGAGATGATGGGCCGGGTGATGAGCCTGAATACCATGGCGGTGATCGGCTTGGGGTCAACGGGCGGTTTCATATTGGGTCCACTGGCCGAGGCTACCGACGTCAGCTTGGCGTTGGCGGTGACGGCGGCGGCGATGCTGCTGGGGGTGGCGGCGCTGGCGCTCTCGCGAAGGGTCCTGCGCGCGGCCTAGTCGTTCGCCGGCCGGCCGGCCTCGTCCTTCTCCCAGGGCACCACGTCGCCGGTCTCCAGGAACCAGCGCAACAGCCGGTCGTGCAACTCCGTCTGGATCGCCGCGTGCTCCGGCCGGTCAACCAGATTCACCATTTCTCCCGGGTCGTTCTGCATGTCATAAAGCTCGTCGGTGTCGTCCAGGCGACTGATGTACTTCCAATCGAGCGTGCGCACCATCGCCGCTTTGCAGACGGCGCTCGGGTCGTCAGTCTGGGAGCGCCCCTTCGGGTAGTACACGTAGTTCGGATCGGCGTCGTCATCGACCAGCTCCAAACTCTGGTGCTCCTGGGGCCTGTGGCCTCCCTCGGCGAAGACCGCGTCCTTGTGCCCGGTCGTCTCGCCGCGGATGAGCGGCAGGAGGCTCTTGCCGAACTGGTCGTGGGCGATGTCGATGCCAGCCAGATCCAGGATGGTCGGCGTCAGGTCGATGGTCTCGGCCAGGGCGTCGGTGATCGGCTGCGGATCGGCACCCGGGATGCGAATCGCCAGCGGCACGCGGGCCAGGCAGTCCTCCAGGCCGCTGGGCCACTTTTCGGTTAGGCCGTAGTCGCCGACGTAGTCGCCGTGATCGGAGAAGAAGAAGGTGGCGGTGCTATCCCAGAAGCCGTTGTTCTCCAGCGCGCCGATGACTTCGCCGAATTGGTCGTCGATCCGCGAGACCATCCCGTAGTAGGTGGCCACGATCTCGCGCAACTCATCCGGGGTGAACTTGTCGAGGTCGCGCGAATGATGGATTTCTGGATAGTACTTCGGTTTGCCGGCGTACTCGGCTGGACTGGGCGTGGGGACGGACTTGCGGTCGTACATCGAGAAGTAGGGCTCTTCGACCCAGTAGGGCGGGTGCGGGAAGAACAAGGGCAGGAAGAGGCAGAACGGCTCGGGGGGTTTCGAGTTCAGGAACTCCAGTGCGCCGTCGACCCACTGGCGGTCCCAGTCGTTGGAAACTTTCGACGGGCGCTCGCCGTAGTACATGGTGCGGAACCACTTATCGTCCGGGTCGATGGGATTGTTGTCGATGCCGCGCTCGCGGTCGTAGTCGACGGTGCCGCGGAAGCTGATGCTCGATTCGACGCTGGCGTCGGCCAGCAGGTGGTTCTTGCCCCACATTTCGACGTGGTAGCCAGCTTCCTTGAGGTAGCGGAAGACGTTGGGCTCGTCGGGCTGCAGCAGGTGCCAGAGGGTGCGGTGGCCACGGACGTGCGGATACCAGCCGGTGAACATGCAGACTCGTGAAGGGCTACAAACGGTGTGGTTGACATAAAAATGGTTGAACCCAGTGCCTTCGCCGGCCAGGCGGTCGACATTGGGCGTCTGGATCACGTTGTTGCCGGTGTAGCCGACGCAGTCCCAGCGGAGTTCGTCGGGCATGAAGATGACCATGTTGGGCGGCTTGGCGGGCATTGAGGAATCCTCCGGTGGGCGTCGTGCGACGGATGAACGGCCGGCCGCGTGGGTCAGATTCTAGGTGATCGGCTGGGGTGGTGTGCGGACGAGCCCGGGCGGGTGGTCTGCTACCGTCATTTCGCGCTGTGCCGGACACGGGAGACGCCCGAATGTACGACCTCATCGTTGGCAACGGCCGGGTGCTGGACCCGGCGACCGGATTGGATGGAGCCAGCGACATCGGGATCAGCGGCGGGCGCATCGCCGCCGTGGAAGAACGCCTCGATCCGGGCGACGGCGCATCGTTCCTGGACGCCGCCGGGCTTACCGTCACCCCAGGGCTGATCGACCTGCATGTGCACGTTTACGAGGGCGTCACTCACTACGGCGTCTTTCCCGATGAGGACGTGCTGGCCAGCGGGGTCACCACGGCGCTGGATGCCGGTTCGGCGGGCGCGGCGACCTTCGCCGGGTTGCGCCGCTACCTGATCGATGTTTCGGACCTGCGCCTGTTCGCGCTCTTGAATATCTCCGCCATGGGCATGCTTGACGAGGCGGTCGGCGAACTGGAAGACATCCGCTGGGCAGATCCGGCGCGGGCGATCGCCGTCTGCGAACAGAACCGCGATGTGATCCTGGGCATCAAGATCCGCCTGACCCGCAACCTGGCCGGCGAAAACGCCCGGCCGGCGCTGCTCAACGCCCGCGAGGCCGCCGACGCGGTGGGGTTGCCGGTGATGGTGCACCCGCAGGCGGCGGAGATCTCGCTGGAAGAGATCCTGGGCGAACTCAAGGCCGGCGACTTGGTTACACACTGCTTCCATGGCCTGGACGGAGGCGTGCTGGACGGCAACGGTGATGTGCACCGCTGCGTCCGCGAAGCCGTTGATCGCGGGGTCATCTTTGATGTCGGGCACGGCAAAGGTAGCTTTGATTTCAACGTGGCCGAGCGCGCGCTGGCGCAGGGGCTAATTCCCGACACCATCAGCAGCGACCTGCACGTCCACAACATCAACGGACCGGTTTTCGATCTGGCCACGACGTTGAGCAAGTTTCTGCTGCTCGGGTACGAGCCGGCCGAGGCGCTGCGCCGCTGCACGGTGACCCCGGCGGCAGTGCTGGGGATGGAAGAGGAAATCGGCACCCTGGCGGTCGACGCCCACGCCGACCTGACGCTGTTTGAGATCGCCGAGGGCGGGCACGGGTTCGAGGACTCCGGCGGGCAGCAGCGCACCGGCGATCTGCGCTTTGTGCCCCGGCAGGTCGTGAAGGCGGGGCACGCCATACCCGCGGTGGCCCGGGGCTACGCGGCGGGCTAGCGGTCGCCGTCCCGGCCGATCCGGTCGCCAGACCGGGTCGCCCATCCGCGCCCGCTCGATCGGCTACAAGGGTCTGATCCTGAGCCTCGTCCGGGTTTCGTAGCGGGTCCGGTATCAGGGGGCGCCCGCCCTGAACCCGTCGCGAGCGATACCACGCCGGCACCGTTGCATATAATATCCCCTTGCATGACCACCCTGCTGAGCGCCCAGAACCTCAAGAAGCACTACGGCTCTGTCCGCGCCCTGGACGGGGTGACGTTTGACATCGAGCTGGGGGTGACCGGCCTGCTGGGGGCCAACGGCGCCGGCAAGAGCACGGTGCTGAAGCTGTTCCTGGGCCTGCTGCAACCGGATTCCGGGCGGGCCGAATTCCTGTCGATTCCCGGAGCGGGACCGATCGATGCCCGGCAGCGGATCGGCTACATGCCCGAGCACAACTGCCTGCCGTATGCGCTGCCGGCGGCGGAGTTTCTGACCCATATGGCCGAGGTGAGCGGGTTGCCGCGGGTGGCGGCGCGGGTGCGGGCCACCGACATGCTGCGCCACGTCGGCCTGTTCGAGGAGCGCTACCGGGCCATCGGCACCTACAGCACCGGCATGAAACAGCGGGTCAAGCTGGCCCAGGCGCTGGTGCACGACCCGGTGGTGGTACTACTGGATGAGCCGACCGCCGGGCTCGATCCCGGCGGCCGCCAGGACATGCTGGACCTGATCCGCAGCACCGGGCGCGATTTCGGCATCAGCATCGTGCTCTCCTCGCACCTGATGGGCGACGTCGAGCGCACCTGCGAGCGGGTGATCGTGCTCGATGCCGGCCTGGTGATGCGCACCGGCCCGGTGGCCGGCTTCCTAGAAGAGACCGAGACGCTGATTATCGAACTTGCCGAAGGTGCGACGGCGCTGGCGACGGCGTTGGCCCAGCGCGGCCTGGCCACCCGGGCCGAAGGACGGACGCTAATTCTCGATGGCGCGACCGGCGCCGATTACGACACGGTGCGCGATGCCGTGGTCGAATCGGGAGCGCTGCTTTACCGATTGGCTCCCGAGCGCCATTCGTTGACCGAGATCTTTGTGCCGCCCGCCGACGGGGAGTTTGCGGAATGAGCCAGGCTATCGAGCACGAAGGGCCGGCCGACGGCGGCGCCGGGATCGGCGAGGTCTTCGATCTCGGTTACCAGGGCTACGACGGCGAGCGCCACGGCCGCTGGCAGGCACGGCGGGCCATCTGGCGCGATGGCATCCGCATAACCCTCGGCCTGGGGCGGGGGGTGACCAAGAAGGTCGTGCCGTTCACGTTCATCGGGCTCGTCTGGCTGCCGGCGGTGATCGTGATCGTCATAACCGCGTTCATCTCCACGTTCGGCGGCAGCATCGCCGACATTGAGGGACCCAGCTTCGACGAGTACTACGACGGGGCCATGTTCTTCACTGTGCTGTTCGCGGCGGTGGTTGCGCCGGAGTTGTTGTGCCCCGACCGGCGCGAGGGCGTGTTGACGCTATATCTGGTGCGTCCGATCACGGCCACCGACTATATCGGCGCGCGCTGGCTGGCATTTCTGACGGTGACCGTGCTGACGCTGTGGTTCCCGCAGTTACTCATCTTCTTCTGGAAGTCGCTGTCGGCCTCCGACCCGCGTGAGTGGGCCATCGACAACTGGCTGGCGCTGCCCCGGCTGTTCGCGGCGGGGGCGTTGCTGGGCATCTTCCTGGCCACGCTGGCGATGTGCGGTTCCTCGTTCACGGTGCGCAGGCCCTATGCGGCCATCGGGACGCTGGCGATTGTGGTCATCAGCGCCGCTATCGGGGGCATCGGCCGGGAGGCCTTCTCGGGAGCCGTGGGCGAATGGGCGAGCCTCATCAACCTGCCGATGGTAACTGTGTCGGTCGTCCACTGGATCTTCGACGCCGATACGGTCGGCCCCCTGGACGAACGCATCTACTTCGCATGGCAGACGGTATTGACCGCCGGATTTGGCGTGCTGTTGTGGTGGCGCTACCGGGGGCAGGGCCGATGAGTGACGCGCCGGCGACCAACGGAGCGGCCACGCCGACCATCACCGTCGAGCGCGTCTCGCGCTGGTTCGGCAACGTGGTGGCGGTCAACGACGTCTCGTTCGAGATCTTCCCCGGTATCACCGCGCTGCTGGGGCCCAACGGCGCCGGCAAGACGACCCTGCTGTGCATGATTGGCGGCCTCGGCGACCCTTCTGACGGCACGGTCCGCGTGCTGGGCGAAGAAGTGCGCCGCAACCCGGCCATCTTTGGCCGCATCGGTGCGATGTCCGATCACGAATCGGTCTACGACTTCCTCACCGGCCGCGAGCTGGTGGAGATCAGCGCGCGCCTGCAGGGAGTGGCCGACGTGGCGGCAGCGGTTGATGAGGCGATCGAACTGGTGGACCTTGCCGCCGACCAGAACCGGCGGCTGGGCGGCTACTCGCGCGGGATGCGTCAGCGCATGCGCCTGGCGGCCACGCTGGTGCATTCGCCGGAGGTGCTGCTGCTGGACGAGCCGCTTTCGGGCACCGACCCGCCCCAGCGGCTGCATTTCATGGACGTGATGCGCCGGATCGCCGCCCGCGGGCACACGATCGTGATTTCGTCGCACATCCTTGAAGAGGTCGAAACCCTGGCCGACCGGATCATCTTGCTGACCGCCGGCAAGGTGGCGGCCACCGGACAGTACCGGGCCGTCCGCCAGAAGCTGAACGAGCGGCCCTACCTGGTGCGGATCGAAGCCGACCGGGCGCGGGTGCTGGCCGCAGGGTTGATGGCCATCGAGGCAGTGATGTCGGTCGAAGTCGACGACGACGGCCGCCTGCAGGTGCGCAGCCGGCAGGTGGCCGAGTTGCAGCGCGCGCTGCCGCGAATCGCCCGCGACAACGGCGTGCGCATCATGCGGGTTGAGCCGCTGGATGATTCCCTGGAAAGCGTCTTCGAATACCTGGCGCAGCAGCAATGATGGGCGGGGCGTTGATGGTGCTAACGCGACTCTCGATTCGGCAATTAGCCGGCGGCAAGCGCATGTGGCTGGTGCTGATCCTGGCGTCGCTGCCGCTGGTGTTCGCGACGATCTTCGCGCTCGTCGAAGCCGACATGACGACGTTGGAGTTCAGCAACGGTCTCACCAACGAACTGATCGCCTCGACGATCCTGCCGCTGGTGATGTTGGTGCTGGCGGCGGCGTCGTTCGGTAACGAACTGGATGATCACACGCTGCCGTTCCTGGTGCAAAAGCCGGTGGCGCGCTGGCGGATCGTGGCGGCCAAACTGCTCGCGGCGCTGCTGGTGGGCGGCGTGCCGGTGCTGATCAGCGCCTGGTTCTCGACCTTCATTAGCACCGCCGGTGACGCCGGCCACGCCACGGTGACCATCGCGGCCCTGGCGGTGGGCACGGTAGCCTACGCGACGCTCTTCACCTGGGCGGGGCTCGCCATTCGCTACGCGCTGCCATTCGGTATCACCTATATCTTTGTCTGGGAGGCGGCGCTGTCCAGTTTTCTCGGCGGCACCCGTTTTCTATCGGTACGCCAGTACATGCTGGCGATCGTGCGCGGCCTCGACGAGGAGCGGTTGCAGGACGTGACCATCGAGTTGAGCCCGACCACCGGCCTGATCGGCGCGGTGCTGGTGACGGCGGTGTTCGTGGTGCTGACGGTCCGCCGGCTCGACCGGATGGGTATACCCTAGTCGAGCGTCTCCTAGAAGCGGTGCTCGTTGGGTCGGAATCTGGCCTCGTAATACCCAGCGACGTTGGTGCCCGGAGCCGAGAGATTGTCGATGGCGGTCAGGTCTTTGGCGGTCAGTTCGGCTTCCAGCGCGCCGAGGTTATCCCCCAACTGCTTCATGGTGTCCGGGACGATCCCGCCGGCGCGCCCCCGGCCGAATAGCGGAAGCGCCGCCCTAGAGCACCGTCTGCTCGATGGCGTCGATCTTGTCCGGCGTCAGCGGCAACTCGGCCCGCTCCAGTACTTCGGTCAGGGCGATGAGATTCTCATTGGAGACGATGTTCTCGGTGGACATCGCCACCGCCACTCGCTCACCCGTGCCGAGCCCGCGCAGAAACTCGATGGCGTAGCGCTTCGTCTCCTCCGGGCCGACGTTGTAGGTGGAGTCCGGGAACCCGACCCAGACGGCCTTCTCCGGCCACAGGTCCAGGGCCTCTCCGACCGACAGATCGCCCATCGGCGGCGGGTGCAGCGCTTCGACGATGTCCACCGCCGTGCCGGCGATCAGGTCCTTCAGCGAGCCGATTCGGCCATCCATGTGCACGGCCATCAACTTGCCGTGCTTGTGCATAGCCGCCGCCTGCTTCTCGTACTCCGGCGCGAAGAACTTCGCGAACAGCTTCGGGCTGACCAGGAAGCCGTCCAGGTTATCGCCGCAGAGTGCGATCGGTGCCGGCGACTTCGCCGCGATCGCGTACATCTCCGCCCGGCTCTTGGAGATGGCCCGGAAACAATCCTCAACAACGTCCGGCCAGTCGGCGTGGTGATAGAAGAATCGCCCGGCGTCGCTGCCGACCCAATCGATCATCAGCATCTGCATCGGCGAGTGCGGCAGGTGATCCATGACCACGCCGTCGTTGCCGAGCCAGTCGATTGCCTGTTCGATGGGGAAATAATCGGCGACGTACTCCGTGTGCTCGACGATGAACTTCAGGATCTTGTAGTCGTCTTCGTCCTTGACCAAGCGCACGGTGTGCCAGGGGGCGACATCGTTCCAGCTGCGTTGGGCGTGCCACTGGCCGGTACCCGGTTCGCGGATCTCTTCCAGGAAAAGGCTGCCGATCGGCGTGGAGTAGGTCCGCCGGATCACCGGCCGGCCCCGCGAGACGACCGACTTCTCACTGACCTCGACGTCGTGCATGACCTCGACATAGGACGGACGGGTCCAGTTCATGCCCATGCCGCGGTTGCGGCACTCGC
>PBSR01000068.1 GCA_002726335.1 Gemmatimonadaceae bacterium | reverse complement strand
TCTGCTGGCTGTCTGTCGGCATATTCCGGAGTCGTCGCCATCCATGTCGGACCACACAAAGGCCGTCCGTCTCCGTCATCGTCGCTGCCCGCAACGAGGCCGGGAGCATCGGTTCCTGCCTGGCGGCTCTGCGCCGACAGCGATATGACGGCAGGCTGCAGGTCGTCATCGTCGACGATCGCTCCACCGACGGCACGGGGGCGATCGTCGACAGTGCTGCGGGCGAGTGGGGGACCGGGCTGGTCTGCCTCCGGGCGCCGGAGTCGCCTCGGTACGTATGTCCCAAGAAGAGCGCCCTCGCCGTCGGGATCGAAGGCAGCGACGGTGACCTGCTGTTGTTCACCGACGCCGATTGTGAGCCGCCGCCGGATTGGGTGGCAACCATGGCGACCTGTTTCAGCCCTGGGGTGGGCCTGGTGGCCGGTTTCGCCTGTGTCGAACCTCTGCGGTGGCTTCGGCACCGACTCCTGGCGATCGACAATCTCGGGGTGTCCGCCCTGGCCGAAGGCAGCATCGGTATGGTGGCACCGCTGTCGTGTACGGGACGGAATCTCGCCTATCGCCGATCCGTCTGGGACGAAGTGGGCGGCTTCGACGAGATCGGTCACCTGATCAGCGGCGACGACGTCTACTTCCTGCGACTGGTGTCGGGGCGTACCGACTGGCGCATCTCCTACTGTGCCGAACCCGCAGCCGTGGTCACCGGGCCATCCGGGTCACCGACGCTCGGGGCCATCCTGCAGCAAAAGCTGCGGCACGCTTCCAAGGCGGCACGCTACAGCGGCGGTGCCCGCTGGCTTGGCCTCGGCGTGTATGGTTATCACGGCCTGCTGCTGGCCGGCCTTGTGCTGACGGCGGCAACGGGTACGCTGTCGAAGGGGTTCGCCATCGCCTGGGTTCTCAAGTGGGGCCTGGATGCCGCCCTGCTGGCGGCCTTTGCGCCGCGCCGGGGTCGCGACCGTCGACAGCTGTTCTTCCTGCCTCTCGTCGAGGCCCTGTATATTCCGTACGTCCTGTTCTGCGTACCCCTGGGCCGGAGCGGACGCTTCCGCTGGAAGCAAGAGCCCGACTGCGCGGACCTCGCCCCCCCGGCCTCTCGCATGAACGAAACCTGCTGATGGCTTTTCTCGCCACGCCACGCGCGATCCCACGCTACATCGACCGCTACGGCTACTGCTTCAGCTGGCGGCGTCTGTGGAATGTGGGCAAGGTGCTGTTGTCCATGGCGGCGTCGCGGGTCACCGGCCGACCCGTCGTCTGGGGGCGGCCTTTCGTGATGATGGTGGAACCCTCCAACTTCTGCAATCTGAAGTGCCCGCTGTGCCCCTCCGGCAATGGTCAGATGACTCGCGAGCGTGGCAACATGGGCCTGGCCGAATTCAAACGGCTCGTCGATGACGTGGGCGACCACCTCGTGCTGCTGATGTTGTGGAACCAGGGTGAGCCCTTCATCAACAAGGACCTGCTGGCGATGATCCGCTACGCCCGGGATCGGCGGATCGTGGTCATGACGAGCACCAACGGCCATTTCGTGCGCACCAGGGAACAGGCCCGGCAGGTCGTCGACAGCGGCCTGAGCGAGATGATCGTATCTCTCGACGGGGTCGATCAGCAGACCTATGAGGCCTACCGCGTAGGGGGCGAGTTGCAGAAGGTCATCGATGGTACGCGCCTGGTGGCCGAGGCCAAACGTGAACGGGGTTCCAGGACACCGCTCATCAACATGCAGTTCATCGTTTTCCGTCACAACGAAGAGGACATTGCCGAAGCCGAACGTCTGGCCGCGCGTCTGGAAGCGGATCAGTTCCTGATCAAGACAGCCCAGGTCTATTCCGCTGACGAGGCGGCGACCTTTCTGCCTGAGGACGATCTGTTCCGCCGGTACGAAGAGAAAGACGGCAAAGGACTGCAGGTGAAGGGACAACCGGCGAAAGGCTGCAAGGTTCTCTGGTACAGCTCCATGGTGAACTGGAACGGAGATGTGGCTCCCTGCTGCTTCGACAAGGATGTCGATTTCGGTATGGGGGACGCCTTCAACGGCCACGTCAGCAACCCGACAGCATCGACACTCGGGCAGATCTGGAAGGGACGTGCCTATATGGACTTCCGCGGCAGGATTCTCGAGGATCGAAGCAGCGTCGACATGTGCCGCAACTGTTCAGAAGGGTACCGCGGGATGTTCTCACTGGTGAAGGAACTGCGCGGGTGATCGAGACGGCGGTCAGCGTCGCAGAAGCTGTCTTCGCCGTGTCGACGACGACTTATGTCGCCGGGCTGCTGTGGTTCCTGCGTGGAGCGCGACGTGCCGAGTCTTCCCCGGAGGCGGGCAGCGCGCCGACGATCCCGCCGACGCTGCCTGCCGTCGCCGTCGTTGTGGCGGCGCGCAACGAGGTGAACCATGTGGAAGCCTGCCTGCGATCGTTGTCGGCACAGACCTTTCCCGCCGACCGCTACGAGGTCGTTCTCGTCGATGATGGCTCCACTGACGGCACGGGAGAGCTGGCCCGTACCGTCGCCGCTGAACTGTGCCGGTCGGGCTCCCGAATCCGCGTCCTCGATGGGCCGTCCACCTATGGGGCCGGTGGATCAAAGAAGGCCGCCCTGGGCAGTGGCATTGCCGGCTCCAGCGGCGAACTCGTGCTGACCACGGATGCGGACTGTGCCGTGCCGGCCGGTTGGGTACAGTCGATGGTCGACCACTTTTCGCCAGAGACCGGAGCCGTCATCGGTTTCTCCCAGATCGGGGAGCCGGGCGCTGCCGCCAGCAGGCTGGCCAGGTGGGAAGGACTGGATTTTCTACAGCTGATGACGGCTGCCGCCGGCAGTTGCGTGCAGGGCCATCCCATGGCAGCCTCCGGTCAGAGTCTGGCCTTCCGACGACAGGCCTTCGAGGAAGTGGGAGGGTACGGTCCGGTGCAACACCGGGTCTCGGGTGACGATGTGCTGTTGCTGCAGCTGATACGCGGAACGGGTCGCTGGAAGATCTCCTTCTGTGGCGAGGAGGCGGGGCGTGTCGTACATCCACCTTCCACCGACCTGCGCAGCTTCCTGAGCCGTCGGGCTCGCTGGGCTTCCAACGCACCCATGCAACTGCGCCTGGATCCGCTCTTCTTCCTCTTTATGGTGGCAACCTTCACCACATCGATCGCCCTGCTGATCGGCCCCATCCTGTGGGCGATGGGCAGTGTCTCCGCCGGCTTTTCCCTTACCATGTGGAGCACGAAGATCACGGCCGAGCTCGCCCTGGCGGCCCGGGGGGCGCGCCGTTTTGGCCGTGCCGACCTGTTGGGTGCGTTCCCGTGCTGGACGGTTCTGCAGCCGTTCTACACCGTGGTCGTGGGAGTGGTGGGCCCCTTCGGTTTCTTCCGCTGGAAGGGGAGGCGTGTTGCCCTGGGCGAGGCGAGAACGGCGCGGCTCTAGAGACTTCCGGAGAGCATGTCGAGAAGCAGGCCGTAGCGGATGCCCCGGGTGGACACCGTGATCTGTTCCAGTCCGCGGCTGCCGAGGAAGGTGCGCAGAATCAGGGCGCCGGCCCCGATGATGTCGGCGCGCTGATCGCTGACCTGTGGCAGGGCGACGATGTCGGCATGCTCCATTGTCAGCAGGCGCTCGCTGAGAGCGGTGACGGCGGGCCGGAGCAGCCGATGGCCATCCAGGTCGCGGCTGTCGAAGCTCTGGGTGCCGGTGTCCAACGCCCCCAGGGTGGTAACCGTCCCGGCCACACCGACGAGGGCGACGTCCGCTGGCAGAGCGAACAGCCCGTCGAGGATGGGGCCGATCATGGCCTCCGCCTCGAGTACCTGCCGGGCATCGGGGGGCAGATGAGAGAAGAAACGTTCGGTCACACGGACGGCGCCGACGTCGACGGACTGCGATGTCTCCACCCTGCCATCGGTTCCCAGAGCCAGCTCCGTTGAGCCGCCGCCGATATCCAGCACAGCGTAGCGTGCGGCGGGCAACTCGAGACCGAAGAAGGCCCCGGCGTAGGTATAACGGGCTTCCTGGTCACCGGACAGTTCGACGAGTTCGACGTCTTCTCGGGCCGCCGCAGCGATGAACTCGTCCTTGTTGGCGGCATCACGCAGGGCGGAGGTGCCGAAGGCCCGCACCCGTTCCGACCCCAGTTCTTTTGCCCGCTTGCGGTAACCGCAGAGAAACCGGCAGACGCGGTCGATCGTGTCGGGCAGGATTCTGCCGCCAGCATCGACGCCCTTGCCGAGGCGGGCGATTTCGTGGGCGTCGTCGAGGATCTCGACACTGCCGTCCGGCCGCACACGTCCGGTGACCATGAGGATCGTGTTGGTCCCCAGATCGATGGCAGACTGGATCGATCCGGCGGCCATCCGGCTCGTCATGCCGCCGCGACGCGCTCCTGGTTCTTGATCAGGGCCGTCAGCTCAGACGGTGTCTCGCAGTGCAGGATGGCGTCGCGTGTCTCGTCGGTGTGCATCAGCGAGGCGATCTGTGCGAGCACGGGGATGTAGCTGCGGTAGTTCTGCTGCGGCGTCAGCAGCAGGAAGATGTAGCGTACGACGTCGCCCTGAAGACCATTGAAGTCCACGCCTTCAGGACAGACGCCAAGAGCGCCGATGATTCCCGGCAGGTCCGGCAACGGGGCATGGGGGATCGCCGTTTCCCGACCGATCGAGGTCGAGGACTTCTGCTCTCGGTCGCGGGCCGCGGCGAGTACGTTGTCCCTCTGTGACAGGGGGATCTGCTTTTCTTCGATCAACACCTCCACCATCTGGTTGATGGCCTCCCACTTGTCTCTCGGGTGCAGGTCGAGGCGGATCGTGTGTTCCCAGAAGATGTTACTCAGTCGATGACTCCCCGGGTTGCGGGAGCGCACCATCAAAACGGAGCAGGGAGCCTTGAAGGCGATTTCGTCGGGGATCGAGCCGGCGAGGAACTCCTCTTGACGCCAGTCGTTCGATGCTCCCAGTACGAGCAGGTCATCCTCGCGGGCCATGTCGACGATGGGGGTCACGACCTCGCGAGAGGGGATGACCTCACTCTCGGCCTCAATGTCGAGCAGACGCAGTTGTACCCGCAGGTCATCGGCGACCTGCTGGCAGTAGCGTTGCAGGATCGGGTCGTCCGGCTGGCAGGAGGCGTCTCTGGCGATGCGGATGGCGCGCATCTGGGCCTGCCATGCCTGGGCCAGCTGATGCGACACTTCCAGGCCCATCAAGGAGTGCGTACCGCCTCCCGTCGGCACCAGCAGTCGCTGAATGCCGCCGAAGCCCTTGTCCTTGAAGATGAAGGTGTCCACGTCGAAGTCTTTTGTCAGGGCGCGGTTGCGCGACGACAGAACCGTCGTACGATCGACATCACCGTACCAGCCCATCATCAGCACGTCGCAACTCCACCGCCGCAGGGCGTCCTCGATGGCGCCGGTTACCGAGGCACCATGCACAAGGTGTGGAATGGCACCCACGCCCATGTCGATCGCGAGGGCGGCTGCCCGCTCGAGATCAGTCTGGGCCTCGGGGCGTGACGGGTTGTCCGGGGTGACGACGTGCGTGAGGTGCAGCTCGGCCCACGGTTCGCTTGCCAGCGTTGCCGCGAGACGGACCAGCGAATCCTCCATCGCCGGATCTTCCAGGGCGACGAGGATTCGAACAGCGGATTTGGGCATGTCGATCGCGTACCAGGGGTCGCAGCGTTGGGAACGCTGTGAACCCTTCGTCTTTGTTAGGATCCAGGGCAGCGGCGCGGCATGGGGACCACGTCGTGACCGGAGCTAACATACACAGGCCCAACCTGGGCCGCCATCTATTATCGAGCTGCCTCTCGGGCAGCTAACTCAAGGGCTGAGCTATGCTTGCGCATGCTCATGTACGTTTGCCAGAGAGGGGGCATTTGTGTAACTTGAACGCCCGAAGAAAACGACTGCGAACATGTGGAACCCCGGTGGGAGCGAGCCTGGACGATGACCGTCGTGACGGTAGCCCGGCAGTTGGGCAGCGGTGGAGACCACGTCGCCGAGTGCGTGGCCGAGGCTCTCGGGTACGAACACGTCGACCGGCGCCTGGTGGAAGAAATCGCCGGCATTATGGACACCTCTCCCGACGAAGTTGAGAAGTACGACGAGAAGGGCGAGGGGGGCGTCCGGCACTTCCTCAAGGGGCTCCTCGTGCCCGAGATGTCCCCGGGAGGCTTCCCGCTCTCGTCGGCCGCCTACTTTCCCGAATTCGGTCTTGAATTTCCTTATGTCATGGAGCGATCCGGCGCCGAAGCCCCGGCGACGTACCTCGACCGCGGCACGTACCAGTTGCTGATCACGACGCTGGTGCAGGACTACGGCGACACGGGCGGCGCCGTCGTTGTCGGCCGCGCCGGCCAGGTGGTCCTGGGGCAGAATCCGCAGGCCTTCCACGTCAAGATTATCGCCCCCTTCGACCTGCGCTGCGAGCGCATCAAGGAGGCCCAGGACGTCAACGATGACCAGGCTCGGGAACTGGTCGAACAGCACGATCGCTGGCGACAACTCTATCTGCGCAATTATCACGACGCTGACTGGGACGACCTGCTCCTCTACCACCTGACGATCAATACCGGCCGCGTCGACACCGAAGAAGCGGTCGATCTCATCGTCCGCTACGTCAACCGGAAGGCCCAGGCGCAGAGCTGACGTACAACAGAGTTGATCTACAGTTCTTTCGCCACGTCTCCTGCTCCGTCCTCCAGCCACACCGACAGCCGTCCTCCCGCCTTCAGGCACGCTGGATCATGGTCGGATGCCGCCTGGGCGTCGGCCATCCGACCCAGCTGGCGCAGGCTGAGCGTCAGGTTGTGCCAGGCGTCGTCGTGATCCGGTTCCTGGCGCAGCAGGGCGACGGACTGCCTGGCCGCCCGCGACGGATCTCCCGCCTCCAGTAGCGCCGCCGACAGGTTGAAGCGCATCAGGCTCTCGTCCGGGCACTGCCGGACACCCTCCGTCCAGCGGTGGATCGCCGTGGGCGTGTCCCCCGTGGCATAGCTGGCAACGCCGCTGCCGTAGTAGAGCCCTGCCAGGTCGTTGTAGCTCAGCAGTTCCTGCAAGCGGAAGGGAGTGGCCAGGATCGTTTCGTAGTGGGTGTCAGCTGCGGCCCAGTCGTTGGCGCGAAATCGTACGGTGGCGCGCGCCAGTTCGGCGAGCAGGCCGAAATAGGTGGCGGCGCTCGGGATCGGATCGGTCAGCTTCAGCGGCACGCTCCCCAGCGTGACATTGGGGCCGCTACGGTGTATTGCCCCAAAGCTGTCCAGCGGCAGGAACATCAGGTCCACCGGATCGTAGGCCGCCGCCTCAACCTCGCCAGCGCCGATCTCGTGATACCAATCGACGACGGACAGGTCCACGGCCCGGCCCTGTTCGGCACGGCTGAGGGGGTGCTTCAGGCGGCAGGTCGTCGCGCTCGGCGAGGCGCTCGTACAGCGCCGCGACACCGGACAGCCCGAAGCTCTGCTCAGCGCGGCGCTGACGGCGGTAAAGGAAGTCCGGGGAGAGCAGGTGTGGACGGCCGTGGCGGCTGGAGAAGTGGACGACACGACCCCCCTCCGGCAGGCCCGCTTCGATCGCTCTTCGAGCCTCGATTCTCGTATCCTCCGTTGTCAGCAGCCGGTGCAGGTGCACCGCGGAGTATCCAGGCTCGGAGAGCATGGCCAGGACCGCAATCGCTGCCAGGGGCCGCGGCAGTGTCTTCGGCCGTCGCAGTGCGAGGACGACCGCCAGCGGGGCCATGGGCATGGCGTAGCGCATGAAGGCGGAAGAAGCGCTGGCGGCGAACAGGGCGAAGACGGCCAACGCGGCGAGGACGACTCTCTCTGCTGGCGTCATCCGCCCGGGGCGCCAGAGAAGGCTGGCGGTGACCGCGAGGCACGTGCCCGCACCCAGGCCGAGACGCAGGTTGTGCCCCACCAGATGCAGCGGTCCCGAAGCGACGGCCGAATGCAGGTCGCCAAGGGCGTGTTCACGTGTCATCACCGTCAGGTCCGTCAGCGCCGTCGACCCATCGAGCCAGACGTACGGCGTGGCGCAGGCGAAGGTGAGAAGCGCCGTCGCCGCGGCGGGCAGCAGCACGCCAAGACGGCGTCCGGGAAACGCGACCCACGTGGCGGCCAGGATCGAGGCGCCGGCGAGCAGGCCGGGGTACTTGGTGGCGCCGGACAGGCCGCAGAACACACCGGAAATGATCAGGTCCCGCGAGCTGGTGCGCTGTGTCGCGCGGACCGCCCACAGCACGGCGAGACTCGACCACAGTACACTCGGGGCGTCGGTGGCCGCCAGGTGTGAGAACCGGACATGCAGGGGCGCCAGGGCGAGCAGCATCGCGGCCGCCAGGCCCCAGATCGGACCGTAGAGCCGCCGGCCGAGATGGGCCGCAACACGCCACCGTGCCCACCGCCATCAGCGACGTCAAGCCGCGGGCAAGCAGGAGGATGTCGCCGGCATCGACGAAGATGCGCCAGGCGACGAAGTCCATCAGTTCGAGGTCGGTGGTCAGCCAGTATGCGTAATACAGGCCGGCGGCAAGGTAGAGCTGCAGCGTGGGGTAATTGAAGAAGTGCGGGTTCAGATCTCCGGAGAAGAATCCAAGGGGATGATTGACAAAGGCCTTTTCGTCAATGTGGGTCCAGGCCATCGACGGTACCGGCCAGCGAACCCACAGCGCTGCCAGCAGGATCACTGCCAGGGCCAGCAGCCAGGCGAGGTCTGTTCTGTTTTCGACTTCCTGCATCCTGATTCTCCCTGACCCATTACAGACGCGCGGGGTAATAATAGGAGAGGCCGCCGTTGGCTGCATTGACAGGGCGGGGCGGCCACCGTAGTGATATGCCCACACTCAGGTCTGAGGACGGCACTCCCCAAAGCGAACCAAATCAGGAGCGGATACAGATGGGAAAACTCAAAGTGGGACTGATTGGCGGCGGCGGCCCCGGCAACTTCTTCGGGCACGTGCACAAGCGCGCCATCGCCCTCGACAATTCCCGCGAGCTGGTGGCCGGTGCCCTGCGTACCGATCCGGAGGCGGCGCTGGCTGCGGCCGCCGATTACGACGTCATCGGGTATTCCAGTTACCAGGCTCTGCTCGAGGCGGTGCAGAGCGGCAAGCAAGCATTGGACTACGTCACCATCGTCACGCCGAATCACGCGCACTACGCGCCGGCGAAGGCCTTTCTCGAGGCGGGAATCCCGGTGCTTTGCGAGAAGCCGATGACGATGACCGTCGCCGAAGCGGAGGATCTGAAAGGGATCGTCGACGCCGGTGGTACGCCCTTCGTCCTGGCCCACACCTACGCCGGACATCCCATGATGATGTTCGCCAGGGAGCTGGTGCAGCAGGGACGGATCGGTGAGGTCCGCAAGGTCGAAGCCTGGTACAATCAGGGCTGGCTCGCCACGGCTCTGGAAGACGAGGGCCTGCAGCAGGCGGAATGGCGTACCGACCCGAGCCGCACCGGCATCTCCAACTGCGGTGGTGACATCGGTACACACGCCTTCATCGCCGCCACCTGGGTCAGTGGCCAGTCGGTGAAGAAAGTGTCGGCCCGGTTGAACTGCTTCGTCGACGGCCGCCAGCTCGACGACGACTTCAACGTCATCGGCGAGTTGAGCAATGGCGGCACCGCCATCATCACCGCCACGCAAATCGCCATCGGCTACAGAAACGACAATGGCTTCCGTGTGTACGGCAGCAAGGGCTCGCTGGAGTGGCATCAGGAGCGAGCCGAGTCCCTTCTCGTGCGCACGGGAGAGGTGGACGAGACCTACTGGATCGGCGCCAATTACAGCTTCCTGCCGGAATCCGTTACCTCGTATCTGCGTGTGCCGTCCGGGCACCATGAGGATTTCTTCGAGGCCCTGGCCAACCTCCACGGAAGCATGGAGCGTATGATTCGCCGAGGCAGAGGCGAGGACGTGCCCGAGGCCTACGCCCATCCCGGCGTCGACGAAGGTGTTGCCGGCATGCGTTTCGTCAAGGCGGCGGTAGACAGTTCCAGCGCGCAGGGGGCCTGGACCGAACTGTAGTCGGGTCAGCCTGCTCGTCACGTTCCGCGGGAGACATCCGTCCGGGCGTCGCGCGCTGCTGTCTCCACGTCGTCGGCGACCAGACCTTGGCGCAGACACAGATGGAATTCCTCGGCCGAACCCGAGGCCCGGGAGAGGCAGGCCAGCTCTCTCGCCGCCAACTCGTGCAGGGACTGTCGAGTCGAAGGTTCGTCGAAGGCGCGCTCGAGGTGGCTCTCGAATTGCGCGACCGCGGCGGCTGCGGTCTGAGCGCCGAGGGCGCCGTCGCTGAAACGGGTGCGGAATTCGGCGATCACCCCGGTGTCCGCGGTAAGTCCCTGGCGTCCGAGAACGAGGGCGAGCCAGAGACGCCGCAGCAGCATCGGCAGGCCGCCGTCGAATCCGGGTTCGTCAGCCACCAGTTCGCGAACCGCTTGCCGGGGCAGGGAGGCGGCAAGACCCAACGTCTGATGCCAATCGGCAAACCGCCGCAGTTCGACAAGTGGATCGAGGGCCTCGTCATCACCTTCGGGTCCCGGCGCCATCCACGTCTCGGCACCCGTCCTCGACCATCGTCGCAGAGCGGGTTCGGCATCGGGAAACAGCGCCAGGGTTGTCCCGTCGGCCAGCCAGGAGGAGGCGGTGGCTCGCAGCCTTTCCAGTTGCAGATGGATGCTCTCGTACCCGTCCCGATAGAGGCTGGCCAGATCGCCTTCGACCAGCCGGGCGATGGCAGCCTCCAGGTTGGCTGAGGTCACGATCGAGAGCCCCTCGTCGACGCACGTCCAGGCACGGACGACACCGCGGTGCAGCAGGTCGCGGCCGAGGGCGATGCCGGTGCGATGCTGCTGGGCGAAGCCGAGGGACCGGGCCCTCAACCAGGCCATCAGCGAGTCGGCGAAGGTATCGGGCAGGTCACCGGTCTGCATGCCGACGGCGGCAGCGCGTCCCAGCAGGCTGTCGACGTCGACGAACAGCTTGCGTGGATCGATCCGGGCAAGCGGCGTGTTGTCGTTCATCGTTCCGCTCCCGCCCGTTCCCAGGCTGCCCGCAGGACCTGTTTGAGGAGATCCGGCGTCGCCTCGTGGAGGATCTGGGTGATCTGCCGGGTCTCCGGATCGTCGATGGGCGGCAGGAGGGTGCCGGCGGCGGACTCGGAGAGCACCTTGAAGGCGCTGATCCTGGCGTAGGGGCCACCGACGACGGCCAGCATATCGAAGTGGTCGATGCGTTCAAGGAAAGCATCCTCGAGGGCGGAGACATCGATACGGTGGAGCAGGTCGGCAATCCGGTCGACGTCGCCGAGAGATGTGACAGCCTCCAGCCACTCCCATGATACACGGCTGCGGTTTCCGTGAAAGGCGACTGGATCCAGGGTGTCATCGACAGCACGGCGAAGTGTGTCCGGCGACATGGCGCGCAGCACCTCGGTGTTGAAGCGGAGGTGGCGGGCGTGGGCTGGCGCCAACAGGCCGGCGAGGGTCTCCGAGGGCAGATGGTCGACGACGGCAGGCAGGTAGCCCGGACGACCGTTCTCATCCATGGCCGTCAGTGACAGAACCTCCTCGGGGTCTTCATCCACCGTCACGAGGGCGGCCTGTTCCTCGGCTGTCCGGGAGTGGATCAGAGCCCGGGCCTCAGCGTGATCGCCACGGCGCAGCAACTGGCGTACCCGGGCGCTGGTCTCGACAAGGGCACCCAGATCGCGCGACCATTCTCCTACCGCCACATGGTCTTCACAGATCTGCACCGTATTGCGTGGTTGGGTGTCGGCCAAGGATCGGACCTCCGGAAGAGGGGTGCGCTCGTCGGGGCGTTGAGGGTGACGGAAGGGTAACGGGGGCAATCTGACACTGTCAAGTAACTCATTGTCTAACAACGAATTAGATAGAATATCGAAAGTTGACATGAGCCGGTCAGAGGAGTATATTCAGTACACGAGAAACAGGGGGCAGCCATGTGGGCGGTCCCCTTTTTTTATCTAGACCGCGGCGGGTGGCAGGCGTCAGAACACACAGAAGCCGCGGGTGCTGGTGAGTGAGTCACATTCACCGGGTTCAGGGCCGTCCGGTGGGAACCAACGGGCACCGGGCCTGCTGGGCGGTTGAGAAATGAAGTCCTGACCCATCGCCGAGGCCCCCCCGACGCGGTGCGCTAGGCCTTCGCCCGCGGTTTCGGCTCTTCTGTGTTTGTGGATTGCCGCTTGCTTCCCCTGAGGCGGGGATGTATTTTCGGCCCAATCCGTCGGTGGCTGTTATTCGCACGATGACTCTCAGGAGATCAGTCCTATGCGTTACCCCCTGAAGAACCTGGTCGGGGCTCTCGCCCTCATCACCTGCGCGGCCACAACGGCAGATGCGGTGGTCAACATCCAGAGTCTGGGAGCCAGTGCTCGCTCGGCGGCCCTGGGCAATGCCTTTGTGGCGGTGGCCGACAACGG